>DASZMF010000713.1:0-8403 GCA_035552035.1 Candidatus Angelobacter sp. | reverse complement strand
GTTAAATGAAGTTTCCTTCATGGGACGCATACACGTACTTTCCGAGCACGTTGCCAACAAGATCGCTGCGGGCGAGGTGGTAGAGCGTCCTGCGTCGGTGTTGAAGGAGTTGCTGGAAAATTCGCTGGATGCCGGGGCGACGCGCATACGCGTGCAGATAGAAGCTGGCGGCAAGAAGCTGATCCAGGTTACGGACAATGGCTGCGGCATGGTGCGTGACGACGCGCTGCTGGCCTTCGAACGCCACGCGACTTCCAAAATCAAAGACGCGGAAGACCTGCTGAACATACACACGCTGGGGTTTCGTGGAGAGGCGCTGCCGTCGATTGCGTCCGTGGCCCGCGTTCTGCTGGAGACGCGCGACGCCGACCAGGACAGCGGCACGGTGCTGGAGATTGCCGGCGGCAAAATTCTGCGGGTGGAAGAAGCCGGGTTGCCGCAAGGAACGTCTTTTGCCGTGCGTGATCTGTTCTTTAATACGCCGGCGCGCAAGAAATTTCTGAAGGCGGAGTCAACGGAGCTTTCGCACATTGCGTCGCTGGTCACGCATTATGCGCTGGCACATCCAGAAAAGCATTTTGAATTGCACTCCGCTACTGAAGCCATGCTGGTGGCGGCGCCGGTGGCTTCTCATTCCGATCGTATTTACCAGATCTTTGGCCGTGAGACGTTAGACCAGCTGGTTCCACTGGCAGCGACTATGAAGCTGGAGCGCGTGGGTATCCCGGAGCCGCCGCCGTGGCGCAGGGGAGAAGATTACACGCCGCCTGTTCCGGGCGACATCCGCCTGCATGGTTTTATTTCCAAGCCAGAGTTGCAGAAGCTGAATCGCAATTCGATCTATGTATTTGTAAATGGCCGGCTGATCCGTGACCGCATGGTGCAGCACGCGATTATTGAAGGCTATAGAAATATTCTTGCGCCCACGGTTTTTCCTGTGGTGCTGTTGTTTATCGAGCTGCCGAATGAAGAGGTGGACGCCAATGTGCATCCATCGAAGACAGAAGTGCGGTTTCGGCAGCATACGCTGGTGCATGATTTTGTGCGCGAGTCAGTAAGATCGGCGCTAATGAAGGCGCGTCCGGTGCCGCAGTTTACGCGGGAGATCATGGCGCAACCCACGGCTGCACCGGGGTTGAGTCCTGGGGCGCAAGCGCATGGCGGCAATGAATTTGGGCTGAAGCCGGAAGTTCCGGCGCTGATGAGCGAGCGGCTGCAATTTGGCGGTGAGACCATTACCGTTGACGCCAATATGGCAGTGAGCGGCTTTGGGCCGGTGGGCGCGCCGACGATCGCGCAAAGCGTGAACGGCCATGCCGATGCCTGCGGCAATGTGCTGGAAGACGAACCGCAGGAGATTGTGGATCAACTGGCGCTGGCAAGCTTAAGACCGCTGGGGCAGGTGCGCGATTCGTTTATTCTGGCGGTGAATCCGGATGGGCTATGGATCATTGACCAGCATGTGGCGCATGAGCGGGTGCTGTTTGAAAAGATATTGCATGAGCGGGCGCAGAACAGCGCCGCGCAAGATGGCCAGCGTCTGCTGATGCCGCTGATGGTTGAGCTCACGCCGGGGCAGCAGGCGGTGTTTACCGAAATCTCAGAAGAGTTGCAGCGCAACGGATTTGAAGTAGATCTTTTTGGCACGCGAACGGTAGCGATTAAAACCGCGCCGGGCGGTGTGCGTCCAGCGGACGTGGAAAAGATGCTGGTGGAATTGCTCGACCAATTTGAGCGCGAAGAGCAGGTGCTGAACCTGGATAAAATCCGGGCCAAGATTGCCGCGAGCATTGCCTGCCATGCGGCCATCAAGATCAATATGCCGCTGGAGCAGAACAAAATGGAGTGGCTGCTCAAGGAGCTGGCAAAAACGGAGTGTCCCATGACGTGTCCGCATGGTCGTCCGGTGGTTCTGCGGTATTCTGTAAAGGAGATACAGAAGGCATTTAAGCGGATTTAGCACGGTTTTTAGCAGTGCCCTTATGTGGCTCGACTGCGTTAAACTATTTATATGGAAGTCCGCTTTAGTCCTGAATTTGAAGCCGAGCTCAAACGGGTTGCGTCAGCAAGCGGGCGTGGAGCGGAGCAACTGGTACAAGAGATCGTGGAAACGTATCTCAACCACGACCAGTGGTTCCGGACTGAAGTAGAAAAGGGACTTGAGCAATTGGATAAAGGTGAATTTGTGGACCACGATGAAGTGGTTGCACGGATTGAACATCACCTCATTGAACGAAAACTTAGTACAGAAGAATTTGAGGCCGAACTCGACGGTCTAGCTGCATTCTCAGAGAAAGTTCCCTTACTATCTTTGACTGCATTGACTCGAGATGAGATTTATCGAGATCGCGACTAATGGCAAAATCTGCTTTTGTATATTTTATCCAACCAAAATTCTTGCCCTGCGTTCCACATACAAACACTAAATTATGACTGAACAAGAACTCGAAGAACACCGGGCAAAACTCTGGCGCACTGACGGCAATGCCGTACGCACGGTAGAAGATGCGCGCCAGTTTATGGCCAGCGTGGGATTTTGCGTGAATTATCCGGAGCGGCCAGGAACGCTGGTGCCGAGTTTTATCGCGGCGCATATTGGCTCTACCGTGGGCCTGCCGGAGGCGAAACATGCCTACGCTGATCCGCGCGCCAAGGAAGCGACTGAACTGATGGTGCGGCTGCTGCGTGAACGGTCAGCCTTTGAGATGAACCTGTCACAGGAATCCAACCTGATTATTGCCGCGCCGGTGTTTCCTTACTTCTATGCCCTGGTGGGTGATCGCAATCCTAAATCGCTGCCTAAAACCAAGGCGCAGGGCGCGAAGATTTCTGAGCTTGCCACCAGCGTTTTTGCCGCGCTGCAAAAGCACGGGCCCATGACCAAGACACAGATACAAGAACATGTGGGGCGTGAAAGCAGCCAGGCGGCGCTGGACCGGGCGCTGGGCGAGCTTTGGTCTATCTTGAAAATCACGCGTGTAGATTACAGCCCCAGCGGAGGCGCAAGCTGGGACGTGCTGTATCGCTGGTCGCCGGAGGCGGTGAAAGAAGGCATCAATATTTCTTCGCCGGAGGCAATCTCCGCGCTGGTAAGCAAATACCTTGAGACAGTGGTGGCAGCCGAGCAGGACAGCATTGAACAGTTTTTCTCGCACCTGACCTCGCGATCAAAAGTGCGTGATGCGGTGAATGCGCTGCTGCAAGCGCGCGAGCTAAGTTTTGTGACGATTGGAGATAGGCCCCTGGTCCGCATGTCGCCGCCACAGGACACGCAGCCGAGAAACCAGCGGAGCCGCAGCTAATGGCTGAACAGAAACCGGGGGCTGACAAGAAACCTGAACAAGGTGGGAAGAAACTGGTGATTGCCATTGACGGGCCTGCGGGCTCAGGCAAAAGCACGCTGGCCGCTCTGCTGGCGCGAAAATACAATTACACCAACATTGAAACGGGCGCCATGTATCGCGCATTGGCGTTCAAGGCGATACAGCATGCCATCCCTCTGGACGATGCAGGGAAGCTGGCAGGGCTAGCGCAACAATCACGCATTGAGTTGGCGCCACGTGCGGAAGGCAACCGTGTATTGCTGGATGGCACGGACGTAACCGAAAGCCTGCGCAGCCAGGGCGTGACGGATGGGGCGTCCAGGGTTTCAGTGCATCCACCGGTACGCGAATGGATGGTGGCCAGCCAACGCAAAATGGGCGCTGGCGGCGGCGTGGTGATGGAAGGCCGCGATATTGGCACTGCGGTGTTTCCAGATGCTGAAGTCAAAATCTTTCTGGATGCAGCGCCGGAGATCCGTGGCACGCGGCGTTTTCAGGAAAGCCCGGCGTCGTCAAAACAAGAAGCTTCTGTGATCGCTGAATTGCAGGCGCGTGATAAGCGTGACCGCACCCGGGCGAACTCTCCGCTGGCACCTGCGCCAGATGCCGTGCTGATTGATTCAACGCATCTCACGCTTGACCAGGTATTGGCGCGTGCGATTGAGTTGATTGATGCCAAATTAGCGGGATAGTGCAACGATTTATCCAATGTTCAGATGCGGCTCAGGCAGAAGCATTTTTTGTTGCAAGAAAAAAGCGCTGAGAGGGAGTAGCTCCCGCACAACGCCTTCTCTAATCGATAAGAAACCAGCTTAAGTTAACTACTGCTTACGTATTTGAATGGTGCCGCGGTCAGAGCGCAGCCGGATATCCGGACCGCCTTTGCCGATGGTGCCGCGAGCGGTGGCATCTTCGCTGCGGTTATCAACGTTTAAGCCGAAATCGTTGACGTCAATATTTCCATTTTTACTCTGCGCATCCAGGCGGAAGTTTGCGCTTTCCGGCAATTCAAGGTCGATTCCACCGTGAGAATTATTGATCGTTATATTTCCCAACGGCGCTTTAGGGCGAATTTCCACGATGCCATTGCGATTTTCAATTTCAACTTCGCCGCTCACATCTTCCATGTGAAGCTCATTGGAACGCGTATCCAGTTTCACCGGTCCAACTGCTGACTCAACGCGGATCTCACCATGGCTCATGGAGATTTCTCCATTCAGCCTGGCCAGCTGCAGGTCAGTGCGGACTGACTTGAAATGCAGTTGCTGTGCGATGTGAGAAAGCTCCACGCTTCCGTTATAGCCGGCGTTGAAATCCACCGTGCCGGTCACGTCAGATACATTGCCGTCTTCCACTTCGCCATCTATCGTCACGTTGCCGGTCACATCTTTTACGGTGACCGAGCCATGATGCACGTGCAGCAGCGTGGCTCCTTTTACATTTTCAGCCGTGGCATCACCGTGGTCTGTGGTCAGTTCAATGGCGCCTTCCCGTTCCGCCACGCTCAGATTGCCGCGCCGGGTGGAAACAGAGACAGCCATTTTGCGCGGGACCTGCAAAACCAGGTCAACCCGCGCATTTTCAAAGTCGCCGCTGCTGAGATCGAGCAGAGAGATGCTGCCCTGCTGGGTAAACTTTGGATGTGTGGAGTCATTCAGGCGGTTCGCGCTTTCCTGCGTGTCACTGTGCAGGACTTTGTGGATCACGGCATGCACCTGGTTGTCTGGACTCGCAGTGATGTTGATGTCACCCTCGGCGGAAATAATTTTTATGGTGGAAGTGTCAGCCAGCGGCTGGGCAAAGTCATCATTAAATTCATAACGATTGGTCCACCAGTTTCCCCAGTCAGAATCGTTGCCAAACTCCGCTGGAATGCCGTGCCAGTTCCAATTCTCTGTCTCATGAGCGCCCATGCCAAAAGCAACGAAGAACACGAGAAAAATAATGCCGCCCGCTCCCAGACGTGGCGCAGGTTCGCCGTGATTCCGGGCCCAGACGTACTCAATCAACTTGGCCACTCCCCAGAAAATCAGGAATAGCGGCCAGTAGCGCGCCAGCCAGATATGCAATGATGCGGAAGAAATCACTCCCATGGAGCGCAGCAGGAAGAGAATGCCGATAGTGATCAAAACGAGCGGTCCAAAAATGGACCTTGGGCGCGGACGATAGTACGGAACTGGATTCGGTGCACTCATGGCTTCACCTGCGAATCATTCTGTTCTGCAGCTGGAGGTGGTGGAGGAACGGCGCTGGGCGTCCACTGTTGTGGCGGAGGCACAGGGGCAGTCTCGATCCATCCAGGTTGAACGTGGCCTTCAATTGAGCCGGTGCGTGAGATCAAAAGCACGCAACCGATCACAAGCAGCAGCACAGGGAAACTTTTACCAAAGGGAATTACTCTATAACTTTCAAGAAGAAAGAGCACACCCAGTGTGATGAGCACTGCGGCGCCCATCATGCCGTGAGCGCGACATCTTACGCACGCACAGTTTCTGTTTCGGATGTAGGGAATCATCGGGGCCCTCCCACGGTTGGACGGACAGTGCGTTTGTATGCGAGCCAGAAACCTATGCCGATCAGCAGCAGCGGTCCCATATGGCGCATGCGCATGATGTCAAGATTATTGAGAAGGAATAAAGCCCCCAGAGCAATCAAGACGACTGCCCCAATCGGCGTGTTGTCACGCGACGGTGGCGGCGGTTCTATCTGCACAGGCTGTACCGATGGGTAAGCTGTGGCAACCGGCGGATAAGCAGCGGTAGTTGGCTGCGTTGCTGGATCAGCGATGTGAACATGAGTGTCCTGCAGGCCCAGCATTTTATCCAGCCCAAACGGATCAGGCGCCGGTAAGCCATGCCGCTTTGCTTCCGCCGTTTTGTAGGCTTCAAACGCCATATAAGGCACGAAGAATCCGATCATCAAGCCAAAGGACCAATGGACCTCAGCGGCTCCCATGATGAGCAATACAAAAATCACGACGTGTGCCAGGGCTTTAGTGAACTGTCCGTTGTACATAGCCCCCACGCCGGGAATCAAACCAAAAAAAGCTGCCACCAGCGGATTTGGCGCTCCTGGCACTCTACCCATGGGTGGAGGCGGCGGCACAGGCGCTGCTTGTCCTGCGCCCTGTAGCCGTACAGCAATGCACGGTTCGCAATAGATGGCACCCATGACATCGCGTTTGCAGTCTTCGCAAAGCGCCTTACCGCAAGTCCGACAGTAAGCTACTGCCGGCGTATTTGTATGTACGGCGCAATTCATATTTGGGCTCCTTCGTGCCTCGTGTAAGTTTTGGCGATCAGACTGCCATCACGTTCCTGGCTATAATTCTCATACTCCTTCTCGCGTCCGCCATCCTTCGGTGCTGACTTCCTATTCTGTTGCCGATTCTCATTGCTCGTTCCCGACACCGGCGCCGTGCTCTTCTTCAGCTCTCTGACCCGCGCCTGTACCTGATAGACAAGCCGTAGATTTTCGTAATAGCTTGTGACCTTCGCCTCGACCTGGGTAAAGCCCAGCACCGCGCTCTTTTTCAGCGCCGTGGGATGGAAATCCACGTTCTTTATGTCTGAGATTTTCACTCCAGCCAGCGTCAGCGTGATGCTCAGTGAAAAGAACGCCATGGCAAACGAAGCCGCAAACCGTGAGTGCATCAGCCCCACCATCTGCGGACGCATACTTCTGCCCAGCCGTTCCAGCCAGCCCAGCTTCTCTACTTCGGCCTTGGTTTCCACGGCCGTCTTTCCGCTGGTCACCGCCAGTATGTTGTGCACCAGGTTCTTGGGCGGATCCATCTCCGTAAGCTGCTGCATCAGCAGCATGCCTTCCCACGCTTCAGCGTAAAGCGGACCGCACACCCCACAGCTTTCGCCATGGGCATCAAATCTCAGCCGCGTCTCGTCCGACAGTCCGTCATCCAGCGCTTCAGCCAGCAGAGCTTCAAACTCGCTGCATTCCATTCCGTTTTTTAGGTCTTTATTCATGACTTGCCTGCTTTTTATTACGAGAAAGTAATCTCGCAAGTTCCATTCTTCCGCGGTTTATTCTCGACTTCACCGTTCCCTCCGGCACCCGCAAAACCCCGGCAATCTCTTTGTAGTCCATATCCTGTAAGTCCCTTAGGATCACTGCTTCCCGCAAGTCCGGGCTTATCCGTGCCAGCGCCAGTTGCACCATCTTTTGTGTCTCTTTGCTGGCCAGCCGGTCGTCCGGATTAGGTCGCGGGTCCTCAATTCTGTCTCCCAATGAGAGCGAATCGTCCTCATCCCTAAGCCCCGCATCCATCGAATCCGTTACCCGATCCTGCTTCGATCGCCGGAAGTGGTCCACCAAAAGGTTCCTGGTCAGGGTGGTCAGCCAGGTCGTAAATGCCCCTTTTTCAATGTTATAGCTGCCCATCGTCCGGTAAACCCTGATAAAAACCTCCTGCGTCAGGTCCTGCGCATCATCCGGAGAGCTGGTAAACCGGTAACACAAGTTGTAAATACGCCGGTTATGCAGACGCACAATCTCCTCCCATGCCCCGGCGTCGCCCGCCAGGCACCGGCGAATAAGTGCCCCTGTTTGTTGCTCTTCCAAGCAGTTTCCCCAATTAAGGATACGTACACAGCCCTTACTAAGTTCAATCCGGACCGGTTCTGTTAAGTGACAAGGTTTACAGGAAACCAAGGCAGGGTGCAAATGGGAAAAGAGTGTGGAGCGCAGGCGCCCTCGCCTGCGACTGTGGCGATTCCGCGCGAGATGATCTGATCCCCATCAGTATGGTCAGTGTGAATCAGTGGTAATAATTTTCCGAAATCCCTCCTGATCCGTTCGATCCGTGTTCATCCGTGGTAAGCTTTTGATTTTTCAGCCGCTCTGATCTTCTCCGCGCCTCCACGGTGAATCCTTGTTTCTTCAATTTCCAATTTTGGCAATGTCGGCGATTTTGGCAATCTCTTCCATCCATCTTCATCCGTGGTAAGGTTTTGCCCCTCCGATGACGCGCGATGCCCCGATTTCCCGATGTCCCGATCCTCATCAGTGTCATCAGTGCAAATCAGTGGTAAGAACTTCTCTGGCTGCTGACTACTGAAAGCTG
>DASZMF010000712.1:0-6817 GCA_035552035.1 Candidatus Angelobacter sp. | reverse complement strand
GACATAGCATTCGTCGGCAATCACATAGATGCCGCGCTTGTGGGCCAGCCGCAGAATCTCCGTGAAGTCCATCGGGTCCATCACAGCGCCGCTGGGATTATTAGGGCTATTGATGATAATGGCGCGGGTGCGCGGCGTGATCTGGCGCTCAATCATTTCAGGCGTCAGGCGGAAGTTCTCAGACTCTTCCGTCTCCACGAATACGCACTTGCCGCCGGCGTATTCAATAATGTCCTTGAATGAAACCCAATACGGCACCGGCACAATCACTTCGTCACCATGGTCCACCAGCACCTGAATGGCGTTGAACAGCGCGAGCTTACCGCCGGTGGAAACCATGCAGTCGGCAGGTTGATACATGGATCCAAAATCAGCGGCATGGCGGCGCGTGATGGCCGTACGCAGTTCCTGTATGCCGGCCACTGCGGTGTAACGCGTGCAGTTGTTCTGGATGGCGGCAATGGCAGCGTCTTTTATATGCTGCGGCGTGGGGAAATGCGGCTCACCTGCGCCAAACTCCACCAGGTCAGCGCCAGCGGCTTTGAGCTTTGCCGCTTCGGCAACCACGGCCATGGTGGCTGAAATTTCAATGCGGTTTACGCGATCACTAAACTGTTTTACTGCAGGTACGGTCGCCATTTGAGCCTCTTCTAAATTGTGGCTGCGGTGCCATGGAATTTTTCCCGCAGTCGTTGTTCCACCAGTTCCGGCACCAGTCCACGCACGGAACCGCCCAGGCGAAAAACTTCTTTAACCAGCCGCGAGCTCAGGTACGAATAAGCTTCAGCGGGCATCATAAAAACTGTTTCCAGCTGCGGCTGCAATTTGCGGTTCATCAGGGCCATCTGCAGTTCGTACTCATAGTCGCTAATGGCGCGAATGCCGCGCAGCACGGCTTTTGCCTTCTTCTGCATGGCATAGTCCACCAGCAGTCCGTCAAAAGCCTCAACTCGTACGTTGTCATACCCTTTGACCATCTCTTCCAGCATCTGCGTCCGCTCCGCCAGCGTAAACAGCGGATCTTTCTCGGAATTGCGCAGGATCGAGACGATCAATTCATCAAAAATCTTGCTGCCCCGCTCAATCAGGTCAAGATGACCGTTGGTAAGCGGATCAAACGAGCCGGGATAAATGGCGCGAACAAGATTCAAATGAGATTCCTGAGTGCGGCTTGTTTTGATTTTATGCTGGATTCCACCACCCGGCAATGTGGGAATCTGAGCATTTTTCTCAAAATGGCACTAAGCACCTGAAAAAGCCCGGCTTGCGGAAAAGAATTCCTGGTGGCACAGAATATTAGTGCGGAAGGATGGGCGAGCCTGGATAGGCGTCGTGAAGCGCATCCACCGCGAAGGCCGATTTCGAATCCGGCAGCCTGAGTTGGCCCCAACTAAATATGCGATACTGAAAGCCATGGCAGTCATTAATCCCAAGTCGGTGAAGGTGAACAAAACCACCGGCACAGGCATGGATATTGAATGGGACGATGGCCACCACACGCATTACGGCTTCCAGTGGCTGCGCGACGCATGTCCCTGCGCCACCTGTGTGGAAGATCGCACGAACCACAAGCGCAAGGCGGGTGAGTCTCCGCAGAAGGCAACCAGCCTGCTGCCCATGTATAAAGAACCAACCAAGCCGGAAGAAGTGAAGTCCGTGGGCCGCTATGCCTTGAATATCGCCTGGAATGACGGCCACTCCAGCGGCATCTACTCCTGGGATTATCTGCGCGAGATGTGCCAGTGCGACGAGTGCAAAGCCGCCAATCAGGTGCTCTGATTGAAGATTGCCAGATCTAACCTCTTAAGGTTTCCACAAAACAGATGAATCAATTTGATCGATTCTGGTTCTTCCGGTCAGAGCCATTGCGGATCTTAATTCCGTTCGAAGGATATTGATCACGCGTGCAACTCCGTCTGCACCAGCCGCAGCAACGCCGTGCAGATATGGTCGACCGATCAAGACTGCCTTCGCGCCCATCGCTAACGCCTTGAGTATGTCGGTACCTCGACGAATTCCCCCATCGACCAGGAACGGCAACCTGCCCTGTAATTTTTCTGCTATCTGAGGCAAAGCTTCAGCGGTTGAAGGCAAAGTGTCCAGGTTACGGGCTCCGTGATTGGAAACAATGATTCCAGCGGCCCCAGCGTCTATTGCACGTAAAGCATCTTCCGGATTAATGACACCTTTCAGCCAGACTGGAGTTTTGGCAATGGAGCACATCCACTCAACTTCCTTCCACGTGAGCTTGGCATTTGGCACCAGGCTAAAGGCATGGTCCGGCGAGCGCCGGTGGATTTCAGACCCGATATTAATGTTTGGCAGATCAAAACTAGGGGGCATTCGAAAATAAGCACGCTCTTCACGGTTACGGATGCCAATCGTTGGCGTATCCACTGTGATTACAATCGCCCTGCATCCTGCGGCTTCTGCACGTTGAATAAGCGTTTGGTTAAAGGTTCGTTCCGGGCGTGTATAAAGTTGGAACCATACCGGTTGTGTTGCAGCCCGGCATAAATTCTCTACTGACTCCGTCGCGAACGTACTCGTCACCAACGTTACCTTACCCTGATTGGCCCCTGCTATAACGGCCATCTCGCCCTTCCGGTGCCAGAGCCGGTTGATGGCGGCTGGAGCAAGAAGAATAGGCACATCAAATGTTTGGCCGAGAATCTGAGTGGAGAGATTAATTTCCGAAACGTCCACCAGGATGTCAGGATTTAAACGAATTCTTGACCAATGTTCGCTGTTAGCGCGCAGGGTAATCTCATCGCCCGCAGCCCCGGATAGATAGGCATGGGCAATATGGGACATCCGCTTTTCACTCATCGCTTCCATGTCCGCCAACGTCAGGACTTTATTTAGCATCCGCCGCTCAAGCAGGTTGCTGACAGCGCCAAATCGCATTTTGTAAATTCCAGGCCGTCTCAATCTTGACTTCTCCCCCAAACCGGCGTTCGTTTTACTGAGAATTGTCACAAAATATAGACTACTGCGCGCTGTAACCGCCATCCACCGTAAGTGCGCTGCCTGTTGTCCAGTTGGATTCGTCGCTAGCCAGGTGCACGGCGGCGCTGGCTATATCTTCCGGCCTGCCAAAGCGCCCTGCGGGGTGCAGGGCCAGCCGCTGGCGGCGCACATTTTCATCGGTATTGAACTTTGCCACCAGCTCCGTTTCCACAATACCCGGCAAGATGCAATTCACCCGGATATTTTCCGCGGCATGGTCCAATGCCATGGCTTTGGTCATCGCCAGCACCGCCCCTTTTGACGCCGAATAGGCCACGCGGCTACGCGCACCCACTGAACTCAACACCGAACCAATATTGATGATGGACCCGCCGCCCATGGCCCGCATGTGCGGCAATACGGCACGCGAGAGCAGCCACACGCCGCGAACATTGATGCTGAAAGTCTGGTCAAAATCCTCTTCGCTGAGTGACTCCGCCGTGCCCGGCAAAAGCACCGCTGCATTGTTCACCAGAATATGCATGCTTTTAAATCTATCCATCGCCGTGTTCACCAGCTTCTGCACGTCGGCAGCTTTGCTTACATCGGCAGCAACCGGCAGGCAGTTGTTCCCCATCTCTTCAGCGGCCAGGGCCAGCTTTTTGCTGTCGCGTCCGGCAATCACAACCTGCGCGCCTTCGCGCAGAAACGCCGCTGCAATGGCTTTGCCAATGCCGCTGCCACCGCCGGTGATAATGGCAACTTTCTTATTCAGTCGCATGGTGAAATTGTAAACGCACAATTGCGCTCACCCGCTGGCCTGGAACAACCAGACTTCTGTGCCTGCGGGAGCTTCTTCTATTGAAATGTTCACCGGCAGCAAGATGGCGAATCCTCGTTTTTCTTCAACGCCGCTTATATGTGGGATGTCCACAATAAGAGTTTCAGTCACTCCGCCGTCAGGTCGACGGAGTTGGATTCTGTCCTTGAGTCGAACTACTGGCATGTTGGCCTCGTCTCTTGGCAGTCCGGGTAAGATAACCAAGCCTCGACCTGTAACCTTAAAGCTTTCCGCAACCGTTGAAAGGAATATCCATTTGTCGGTCATGCTCAGTCCGCCGCAACAATGGCAACTTTCTCATTCAATCGCATGCGCGAAATTGTAATCCTATCGGGCAATCGTGGCAGCGCAAAGCCTCTTAATTCAGCCTGCTTGCCTTGGGTAATTTTTCCTCAGAGCAAATGCACTGAATGTCGCTCCTGATTTCTCGGCAATCTTTTGCACACTCGCCGGAATCCCTTTGTATTTTGCTGTGCTCCTCAAATTTTCGTCATGCTGCTGGGCTCACATTAGCACCGATGGCCTAGGGGATGATGTTGAGTTCAGCCTAAGGAAGGGGCTTAGGAAGATCCAGAGCTGGAAGCAGTACTGTTTACCCTCTTGCAGGCAGCCACTCACAAGCAGCAGCAAACCATCTCGTCTGTAATCAACAGCAAAAAAATTTGCCGCCAAGTGGCAGGCAAGGTGCATTTAATCCGATTACACAATTGAGGTTCCGCAAAACACGGAACGTCATTCCGATGGTTTTCGCCTGATGGTGCGAACCGGCAGCAAATTCCCCCAGCTCCGCTGCCTGGAGAAAAACAAAGTTTAAGTGAGGATGAATGAAAAGGTTTTTTAACCTCTTGGTGTGGAGTATTGTCTTAGGCGCTTCTGCACTGGCACAAAGCGCGGATCCGCGAATTATTTTCAGTGATCTGCAGAGCGGCCCCAACAGCGGCGGCGCTAACAACAAAGGCGCAGTGGTCACGCTGTATGGTTTTGGATTCGGCGCAACCCGCGGCACTTCCACGGTCACCATCGCTGGCGTAAATGCAGACAATTATCTGCAATGGTCAGATACCAAAGTCAGCTTCCAGCTGGGCAATGCCGCAGTCACCGGCAATATTGTGATCAACGTTCCCGGCATCACCACCAATCCCATGCCGTTTACTGTGCGGCTAGGCAAAATTTATTTTGTCTCGCCCACCGGCTCTGACACCAATGCCGGAACTTTCACTGCTCCCTGGCATAGCGTGGTCAAGGCGAAAAACGCCGTTGTCGCGGGCGACATTATTTATCTGCTGAACGGAGTCAATCAAACTGCTCTGGATGGCTCCAGTGCAACGTTGGCTTTGGCCAAAAGCGGCACTGCTTCTCTTCCTATCGCTCTCATCGCTTATCCTGGCGCGACCGCCACCATCGGCTCAGCCACTGGCCAGTCGTATGGCATTCGCACCACGGCAACTGCCAGCAATTGGCTGCTCGCCGGACTGACTCTGCGCGGCGCGTTCAGCGCGCTCAGCGTTGCCAGCTCATCTAACTGGCGCGTGATCGGCAGTGACATTTCCTGTCCCAACGGCAATGGCTCAGGCGCATGCGTTGATTTTGCCGGCGCAACCAACGTTAGCCTTTACCGCAATCTGGTGCATGACGTGGGCTCGCCCACCGGCACCAGCCTCAAGCTTTATCAGGGCGTGCTGTTTGAGACCGGCTCCAGCACCATCGACGTTGGCTGGAATGAAATCGCTAATGTGCGCTCCTGCCGCGCTCTCCAGTTTTCTTCTGACACCACGCCGCTGTTCAATATCACGGTGCGCGGCAATCTGATTCATGACTCGCGTTGCGATGGTATTAATTTCGCGTCCGTCAATCCGGCCCTCGGCGCCGTACGGGCTTACAACAACGTTGTGTATCGTGCCGGCACCGGCCCCGCGCCCAACGGTATTGAGAGCAATTATGCGTGCGTGAACGTTGGCGCGGCGGGAACGGCAGCCGTCCAGATTCAGGACAACACTTTTTATGATTGCGGCAGCCGCAAAAACAATGACTCCGGCGCAATCTCAGCCTCTGCCGCAGTCTCTGTGGCCAACAACATTATCTTCTCGCTCACCGGCGAGTCTTATCTGGCTCCCAACTCTTTGGCCACGCGTTTCAGCGGCAGCAACAATCTCTTCTTTGGCGCTGGCGTTACACCGGCATTCTCAACCGCAAGTCTGAATGCCAATCCGAACTTTGTGAACGCCGCCTCTGCCAACTTTCAATTGCTGGCGACCAGCCCGGCCATTGATCACGGCATGAACACCGGCATCAACCGGGATATCGTGCAGGTACTGCGGCCAACCGGCGGCGCCTATGACATGGGCGCATACGAATTTATTTCCACCGCCGTTGCTCCTCCGCCGCCAACTCCGACCCCTACGCCATCGCCCACGCCCACGCCGAAACCGTCACCAACTCCGACACCGTCACCAACTCCAGTTCCAACGCCCACGCCGACTCCAACTCCGTCGCCAACACCAACACAAGGGACTCTTACGGCGAGTCCGCAATCAGTGGCTTTTGGCAGCGTCTTGACTGGCTCCAGTGCGAACCAGACCATCACACTGAGCAATGCTTCCAGCGCGGCAGTCACCGTGAGCAAAATTGCTACAACGGGAACGGGCTTTAGCCAGAGCGCTCCAGCCTTGCCTTTCACGCTTGCTGCAGGGCAGACCGCCAGCGTTGTTGTAACTTTTGCTCCGGCTACCGCAGGCAGCGCCAGCGGCAGCGTGCAAATTACCAGCAACGCGACGAATCCCACGGTTACCGTCGCCCTTACTGGCACAGGATCAACCATCCAGCACTCGGTTGACATTGCCTGGGACGCTGCAACCCCAGCGCCCTCAGGATACAACGTCTATCGCGCCACGCAGAGCGGCGGCACCTTCACCAAGCTGAATCCTGCGCCTCTCACCGTGCTCGTCTTTACTGACAATACAGTCACCTCAGGCACAACTTATTTTTACGCCGTCACCTCCGTCGCGCCTGACGGAACTGAGAGCGGCT
>DASZMF010000711.1:0-1664 GCA_035552035.1 Candidatus Angelobacter sp. | reverse complement strand
CTTCGCCACGTCCGCAGAAGCCGCAGCCCAGGAAAGATGAAACCGACGATGCTGTGAGCGGCGGGCATCACTAGAGCCCGAACCAAAAGAGCATGAACCCAAGTTATGATGGAAAGTGGCAAAGCAAACTCCCATCCGATTAATTGCCCTCGATATTGACGGCACGCTGACTGACCCTAGTTATCAGGTGTCTGCGCGCAACATAGCCGCGCTACGGGCCGCGCACCAGGCGGGCGTTGAGATTGTTCTGGCCACCGGACGCCGGCACGACTATGCCATGCCGATCGCACATGAGATGGGCTTCCCTGTTTGTCTTATCAGCTCCAATGGAGCGCTGATCCGCTCCAGCGTGGGCGAAACTTTTTTTACCGACAAATTGCCTGCAAGCACGGCGCTCGAACTCATTCAATATATGAGCGAGTTTCGCGGCTCAGCCGTGCTGACCTTTGATCGCGCTGCAAATGTGGCCGGCAATGATTCGCTGGTGCTGGAGAGCGCGGACGAGCTGAATAAATCAATTGCCCGGTGGATGGAGATGAACCGGCCTTACATCAAGTTTGTTTCGCCGCTGGAAGACGCGCTGACGGAAGATCCCTTGCAGGCCATGTATTGCGGGCGCGTGGCCTTTATGGACGGCGTACAGCAGCGGCTCAGCCAGGCCGGTTTTCTGGACAAAATTACCGTGATGAAGACCCAATATGACCACCGGGATCTCTGCATCCTGGATATTCTGAACCGGGAATGTTCCAAAGGTCACGCCCTGAAGCGCTGGGCGGCCCAGCAAGGGATCAAGCGGGAGCAGGTTATGGCCATTGGCGACAATTACAATGATCTGGAAATGCTTGAATTTGCAGGACTTGCGGTTGTCATGGGAAATGCATCCAAGGAGATGAAGCAGAGCGGCTGGAAGGTGACGGCCAGCAACGCTGAAAGCGGAGTAGCTCAAGCGGTGGAAGAGATTTTGGGGCTGGCTTTCAAGGGGTAATTAGGTCAGAATAAGAGCCTTACGCCTTGGGGCGGAAGACGCGAATTTTTATGTTGATATTTAGAAAAGCCGTGGTGATTGCGGCGCTTCTGGCGCTGACCCAGCTTTCCGCTTTTGCCGGAGAGATCGCCATGCTGCGCAACGGTTTTTCCATCCACTTTGACCGCAAAGAGCAGACTGGCAATTCCACGCGGCTTTATATCGGCAAGGGCTTCATGGATATCGCCAGCGACCAGATTGAATCGTTTCAGCAGGAAGAGACCCCGGTCAGTCCTCTGGCGCAGGCTGCCGCGGAATCTGGAACGTTGCCATCAAGCCAATCCGCAACTCAGTCTGCAGTGCCGCCCGCACCGCCGAGCCAGGTAGCTGATCCGGCAAAGACGGCGGCGGCGGTTGATCTTGATCAGGTGGTGCGTGACGCAGCTAACCGTAACAGGCTTGATCCGGACTTTGTGAGCAGCGTGATCAAAGCGGAGAGCAACTTCAAGACCCACGCGGTCTCAAAAAAAGGCGCGCAAGGCCTGATGCAGCTTATGCCCGCAACAGCGGCGCAGCTGGGCGTGGCGGACCCGTTTGATCCCAAAGCCAACGTTGAAGCAGGCACATCTTATTTGAGTTCGCTGCTGAACCTGTACCATGATGATCCCATCAAGGCGCTGGCTGCCTACAACGCCGGATC
>DASZMF010000710.1:0-4850 GCA_035552035.1 Candidatus Angelobacter sp. | reverse complement strand
GCCCACTAATGCGTGTGCTGTCAACGCTATCACGGGCTGATGCTCGCCAGTAAGCTCTTCGCGCCGGCGTAGTTCGGCGACGGCCTGTAGTCCATCCATCCGGGGCATCTGGACATCCATCAGGACGACGTCAAAGCTTCGTCTTGCCAGGGCCTCCAGTGCGCTTATCCCGTCATTGGCTATTTCAACCGAGAAGCCGCGGCGTTCAAGCAAACGGACTGCCAGGGCCTGGTTTACCAGATTGTCCTCGGCCAGCAGAACATGCAGCCTTCGTCGGTCTTCTTTCAGGGTATGTGAAGTTATCAATCGGTCCGGTGTCTGTTGCTGGGATTTGTTCAACACGCTGCAGATTGCCTGCAGCAGATCAACAGGCACAATGGGTTTTACCAGATACGCTGAAATGCCCAGGGCTCGGCACTTCGCTGCATCGCCAGGATAGCCCGCTGATGTGAGCATGAGGACCGTTGGAAACGGACCGCCGGATGTTTTCCTGAGTTCTTCCGCTGTTTTAAAACCATCCATTCCCGGCATTTGGCTGTCCAGCAGAATCAGTTGAAATGGATTCTCGAGAGCTGTTGCACTTGCGATGGCCTCCAAAGCTCGCGCACCGCTTTCAACCATCACGGTGGCCGCGCCCCAGCGCGCTAGTAGACCTTCCAGGATGGTTCTGTTCGTTCGATTGTCGTCGATTACCAGGGTCCGCACGCCGCGGAGTTGTTCCTGGTCCGCCGGAGAAACAGGTAGAGCCATGCCGCTTTCCTGTACCGGCAGGTGAATATCAAAATGAAAAGTGCTGCCTTGTCCGGATTCACTTTCCACCCAGATGCTGCCGCCCATCTGCTCTACCAGCTTTGTGCTGATGGTCAAACCCAGACCGGTGCCGCCATACTTACGGGTGGTTGATCCGTCTGCCTGGGAAAAAGATTGAAAGATTTTTTGTTGCAGGTCTTTGGCAATGCCAATGCCAGTATCCTGTACTTTGAAATCAAGCCGGACTGGGCCCGCCTCCCCGGCGCTTTCAGTTACGCTAACCAGAACCTCGCCCGCGTCAGTGAATTTGATTGCGTTGCCCACAAGATTGACAATGATCTGGCGGAGCCGGCCGGGATCGCCAATAAGAGAATCGGTGACTGACGGCGCGATATCGCAGATTAATTCCAGGCCTTTTTGGTGCGCACGGAAACAGACCGCTCGCATGGTTTCAGCCATGCTTTCGCGCAGGCTGAAGGGGATTGATTCTATCGTCATCTTTCCCGCTTCAATCTTGGAAAAATCCAGAATGTCATTGATGATCGACAAAAGCGATTCGCCCGATGATTTGACCATGCCCAGGCTGTTTCTCTGCTCTTCAGTAAGCTCGGTGTCAAGAATCAGGTCAGTCATGCCCAGGATGCCATTCATGGGGGTGCGTATCTCATGGCTCATGGTGGCCAGAAAGTTGCTCTTGGCCTGGCTCGCTGCGTCGGCCGCTTCTCTGGCGCGCTGCAATTCTTCTTTGTCCCTCTTGCGGTCTGTGATGTCAATGATTGTGCCTTCAATGACTGAATTTTCCGCATCTCCGCGGTCCAGCAAAATAGCGTTTACCAGCACCCAGGCCTCGGAGCCGTCGCGCTGCCGGATTCGCTGTTCGGCATTGCTTATGCAGTTTTCACGCTGCAGATGCACAATAAAATCCAGCCGGTCTTGCGGGTCAAAATAATGGTCCGCCTGCGGGTGGTCCAGGTGTTCCTGGCGAGAGGCATACCCCAGAATGCGCGAGCATGCTTCATTGAACTCAAGCATTTTGCCGGCCACCGTGCTGCGAAAGATCCCTACTGGAGTCCGTTCAAAGAGCAGGCGGTAGCGGCGTTCACTGGATTCAAGGCGCAGGTTCTGATTGGAAAACCTGCGGTCAACAATTGACGTAACAATAACAAAGAAGAGTACGACAAGCGTAACGGCCACAATACCCACGGTGCCAAGCGCTGAAATGTTGGCGGCGTGGGACAAATCATCAGCCATGTGTGAGGCGGAATAACTGACCGCTGCCATGCCCGTATAGTGCATTCCAGAGGTGGCCAGGCCCATGGCAAGAGCGCTGGTCAGTTTGCCCCATGAAAAGCCGCTTCCATTTTTGCCAAACTTAAATAACAGCCACAAAGCAGCCAGAGACGCCAGCACGGCAATCAGCATTGACGCAGCCACGGTGGGCAGGTGGAAATTGCATTTCGCATCCATGCGCATGGCTGCCATGCCCGTGTAATGCATTGTGCCGATCGCTGCGCCCATGATCAGGGCGCCGGCAATTGCCTTCGGCCACGTGAGTCTTTTTGCTTTGGCGGTTAAGAGAGCTATTCCAGAAGCAAAGATTGCTGCGAATAATGAGAGCACCACTCGCGGCACGTCATACAGCACTGGTATGGGCAGATGAAGGGCCAGCATGCCGACATAGTGCATGGTCCATATGCCCAGCCCCATCGCACATGCGCCACCAGCCAGCCAAATAGTTCGAGCCCGTCCCCGCGCGGCAGCGGTTCGCCCCGCCAGATCCAGCGCCGCATAGGAAGCGCACACTGAGATCAGCACAGAGAGAAAAACTAAACGGTAATCATACGAATGGTTCATCAGTACCTGTGGGAGCAACACAACACACATGCTCCGGGAACCCTTAAAATGTGAATCGGCATTGACCCGGGAAACTTTATCTTCCATTAAGGCCAATGGCCTCTCGTGCCGGTTCGTTCAAGTCCTTGCCTCTCTTGCATTTGGCCGCTATGATCACCCCGATGCAAACCTCCGCGCGCAAGTCAAAAAAGCCCCCTGGGATCCCCCGCAAGCTCTTGCAGGACCTGAAACATAATCTGGCGATGCGGGAAGTTTCCAGCGGGATCGCGCTTCTTGAAACCCATGAAAATTTGTTTGAATTCATTGATCCAGTTCAACCTAACGCCGCTGCTTTGATTGGTTGTGTAGCTCAATGGGTCGATATTGGGTATGGGGAACCCGGACTGATCGAAAAGCTTCTTACCCGCATCCCGAAGGAAAAACGCGGGGGCCTGCCGCTAAGCGATTATCTCCAACTCCGCATGGCCGAGGGACTGCTTGCGTTGTTGCGCGACCATCCTGACGAAGCGCTCAGTCACTTTGACGTTGTGCTTTCCATGCAGGAAGAGATTGAAGACAAGGAGATGGTCGCGATTGCACATTTCTGGAATGCGCGGTGCCATCGTAAAAAAGGCGAGTATGACGAAGCTCTTAAACGGGCTGGCGTAGGCCGCGAACTGGCCCAGACGCTAGGTTTCCCACGGATGGCCGCCGTCATGCGCGTGCTGGAAAGCTGGCTGCTTTTCCAGAAAGGGCAGTATCGTGAAGCGGCGCGCATACTTGACCAGGCGGAAGCGGCGCTGCGCAACAGCGATGACCACATCACACTGGGAAACATATATTCCGCGCACGGACGCATGGTGCGCCGCCAGGGACATTATCAGGAAGCCCTGAAATATTTTTCCCGCGCCATCGAACATTTCCAGAGGAGAAATCCGCAGCACAGAAACCTGGCGCGCACGCTCACCAATATTGCGTATGTGCAGAGACTGGTGGCTGTCCAGATGGGTAAGCAGATTGACGCGCAAAGGGAGCGCAGCCAGGGCCCTAAGTCGCCCGCCGTTCGCGGCCAGAAACATAGCCAGCTGCGTCAGCATGAAGAGCTGCGTACCAGCGCCTTCGCCAACCTTGACCTGGCGGAAAAAATTTATCGCCACCATGAACATCATCATGGAATCGGCAGCGTGCTGGAAAACCGTGGGCTGTTATTTCTTGACGTCGGCGATCTCGACAACGCCGGCACACAGGCTGCGCAGGCATACGAACTGGGCAAGGAAGTAAACGACTCAATCCTGATGGCGCGTTCCCGCCTTCTGCAATGCGAAGTGGAAAACGGAAAGCTGGAAGAGGAGATTGAAGGCAGCACGCACTCATGGGAGCACGCACAAGCAGCGCGCGATTATTCCCGCGAAGCCGTCGAGGCGGCCAAGCACACGCAAAACCATCGTTTGCTGGCCCGCGCTTATATATGGCGCGGCCTCACTTCCTGCCATCCGTCCATCCACGATATTGAAGATGCCAAGCGCTGTTGCGAACTGGCCAGCTCATTCCTGAAAGCCGTGGACTATGACGATCTTTGGGAAGAGCTGCAGATGCTCAAGCAAAAAGTGATGCCCAAGGGAAGCATTGATCCGCTGTTGCGCGCATGGTCGCAGGGAATTACGGGCGAAGAAACATTTCAGGAGTTGACCGAACAATTTGCTGAGATTGTGATTCCCAAAGTCTGGGAAAAAGAAGATAAAAAAGTTTCGCGCGTGGCTAAGCGGCTCTCCGTCTCGCCCAAAAAAGTACGCAGAATTCTGGCCCGTGCCGGCAAGCGGAAAAAGTAACAATCGCAAATGCTATCCTCGTAGCCATGGCGAAATATCTGGTTACCGGCGTTGCCGGATTTATTGGCTCCAACATCGCGCACACGCTGATCCAGCAGGGCGAAGAAGTGCGCGGCATTGACGATCTTTCTCACGGGCGGCTGGAAAATCTCTCCGGCATCCTTGGCAAATTTGATTTCCGTGAGGCCGACATCACGCATGATGCTGCCATCACTTCTGCCTGTGAGGGAATAGATTACGTTCTGCACCAGGCCGCGCGCGGATCGGTGCCACGCTCCATGGCCGATCCCGTGGGCAGCAATCATGCGAATGTCGTCGGCACGATCAAAGTCTTGCAGGCCGCCCGCACGGCGGGAGTCAAGCGCGTGGTGTTTGCCAGTTCGTCATCGGTTTATGGAGACACGCCTACTCTTCCTAAAAAAGAAGAGATGGTCTGCG
>DASZMF010000709.1:0-1863 GCA_035552035.1 Candidatus Angelobacter sp. | reverse complement strand
GGCAGGGAATCGAGCGATCGCGTTTGCAGATTGGTTCCAGAGGCTCTCAATGCGGAAAACTTCTGTATCGTCTCATTCGCAATCCGCATGAACTCGGCCGCCTTCGCACTCTGTGCGCGTAGCGAGGTTTCAGCCTGGAGTATCGTGTCCTCGATGCTCCCGCCGGTTTGCGGTTCCGGTGGTTCTCTCTTGGGCATTCCGATCCTGAGTTACATTGCGCGATCAACCCGTGCTACCAGGCCGCTTTCATCGAGCAACGCAAAAATTTGTATGATCGAGCTCTTCAGATTATCGCACTGAACCCGCAGCGCCGTTGTCTTGGCTGTGAATTTATTCGCCCCCATGATCCCTCCCATGTACTGAATTTGCATGGCCAGGCCGTGCGCTGCCATCGCGGTGCTTTTGGCTTCACACAAGGCGAAATAAAGTTCACTGTCGTTCGTAAGGCGGCTCAACCGTTCTGCGGAGAAACGTATGGTGACCGCCATCTTTTTCTTCAGAATTTTGGCGGTGTTATGCCACGCAGCGCGGTCCTCCGCGCGCGCGGGCCATTGAAAGATCAACTGCTCCTGCTCCGCTAAGAACCCCAAAGGCGTACTTACGCGGTGCGGCGCAACTGGCAAAGTCAATAACATAGTCGTTCACACCCTAACCTGGAAATTGGCCTTCTCTTTAAACCTCGGCCAGGTCTCGCAAAACCGCTTCTACTTCGTTGCGTCCAACATAAAAAGGCTCACCGTCTTTTTTCTTTAGCACTTGGTACCACCAGTAGATCGCCCCCACGTAGGCGAACTGTCCAATCCTCTGCGCCATCAAAACCGGAATTACTTCTCTGCCGGCCAGAAAATACAACAGGCAATTTGCGCCGAAAGCCACACAGAAACCCCCTACGATTCCCGTGGGCCCGGAGCGCCAGGACAATCCCAGATATTTTGAATAGACCACCAGAAAAAGCAGCGTGATCACAAATGGCGCTGAGCGTTGCCACTTCGATATTGAGCAAGGCATTCAGACACTCTTGCACGGTGTGCGCCCGGAAGAGGCCAACCAGCACCGGTTCAAGAGATCCAATAATCACCACGGCTGAAATAAAACGGGCCACCGTTCCCCTGGGCAGAGAAATGGTTGGCCCGAAAACATTACGCCACACTTCGCGGATCGCCATCCCGATAAAAAGCGTTCCCACGATCGCCGCAATGATTGAGTAGTTGGTGTGAAGGTCCTGGTCATCAAGCCATGCGTCCAGGAGCAGAAGAATGAAAGTTTTGACCGCAGTGAAGTAAACATAAAATCCGAACCACGACCGGCTGAAACGTGAACGGACGGTAACGCTGGCCAGCAAGATTTGCAGAGCGGCAATGACGATCCAAAGAGTCCAATCAAAAGCAGCACTCATTGCATAACCTCCACCAGGCTGGCCGCTGCGCACTCTAGAGCGGGCAGGGATGGCCGGGAATACAAAGTGGGTCGCAGCATCGCACAATCACGCTGCTGCGCGTTGGTTGGGGGTGAGGCCTTGAATTGTACGCGGTTACAGGTACTGCCACAAGAGCTAGCCCCAGCATCCCTCCGAGCAAAATAGTGAGAACTTTCTTTACCATTGCGATCTCCATGCCGCTGGATGCGGTCGCGGCATTTTAACCCTGTTAAGTGCATGCGGGAATTTCCCTTTATGGTTCGGGGTTCGGGTCGGTAAAGGCTAAAGCGAGAGAGACGGCCCGTACTTTCCATCCATAATTTGTGCAGTAAATGTGCAGTGAGTTGTTTTTGGGTGGCCTGTAAACTTCTGATTAGAAAAGGCGGAGAGTCAAGTTGTAGGTGGCCGAACGCTTCCATGGCATGGAAGAGGTCGTCGGTTCGATC
>DASZMF010000708.1:0-7116 GCA_035552035.1 Candidatus Angelobacter sp. | reverse complement strand
GAATCAAAGACACGGCGCGCAATGTTAATGTGGGCCACTGCGTCGCCATAAAGAAGAAGAGCGCCCTGACGGTAATAAAAGATCAGGGCGCCCAAAGAAATGACGGCAGCAACTCTGGTGAGCCAGAAAAGGTCACGGCGTGTGGCGGCGGACATGGAAGCGCTGGCTAAGCTTTTGCCTCCTGGACTTTGCCCAGATATTTATCCAGCAGCAGAGCAAGCTTCTGCCGCGTGGCCGCGGGAATTTTGTCTTTGTCTGTCTGGATGGCGTATTTCATAGCTGAACCGCAGGCGCACTTGCGCTCTTTGGGCATGATGGCGATGGCATGCTTCACAACCTTCGCTGCATTTTCCGCATTCTCACGCACCACTTTCAACACCTGATCGACGGTTACATCTTCATGGCCTTCACGCCAGCAATCGTAATCCGTCACCATGGCGCAGGTGGAGTAACAAATTTCGGCTTCACGGCAGAGTTTGGCTTCCTGCAAATTGGTCATGCCAATCACGTCCGCGCCCCAGCTGCGGTACATATTGGATTCCGCACGGGTGGAAAACTGCGGGCCTTCCATGCAGATATACGTTCCACCTTTTTTGCCGACCACACCAATATCTTTGCAAGACTGAGTAAAGGCCTCAGCGGCTTCCGGGCAGATTGGATCGCCAAAGGCCACGTGCGCCACAATGCCGTGTCCAAAAAAAGTGGAGATGCGATGCACGGTGCGATCAATGAACTGGTCAGGAATCACAAAGTCAGTGGGCTTGTGCTCTTCCTTAAGCGAGCCAACGGCCGAAAGTGACAGGATACGCTCAACGCCCAGGTCTTTCATGCCATAAATGTTGGCGCGATAGTTAATTTCGGTTGGCAGGATGCGATGTCCGCGGCCATGGCGGGCCAGAAACGCCACGTTGCGTCCTTCCAGCGTGCCCAGCACGTAGGCGTCCGACGATTCGCCGAACGGAGTTTGAACTGTGACCTCACGAATGTCCGTGAGCCCGGGCATGGAATACAGCCCGCTGCCGCCCATAATGCCGATTTCTGCTTGTTGCAAAGTGCGTCTCCTTGAGTAGGTTGATCTCTGATTATAACGAATTACGGCGTTCACCGAATTCAGCCCTGGATCCGTAAGCGGTTCCGTCGAAAAAATAGGCCATGAACAATGCCAAGCCTATATTCATCGCGTTCACGATGAATCAGAGAGAAAATATCCCATTTTCTGAATCCAGCTACTCACAACATTTGGGGCATGTCCCTGCCTATGTACCTGTGTTGCACCTGTGTGCGGCTACCTAAGGCCAAAGCTGATGAGAACTAAGTGATCGCCTGATACGTCCAGCTCTGGATTTCGACGATTCTCTCATCAGTCAAGAATTGTTAAGTCCCTTGGAGGGTCCCCGTTTTGAAAAAGTCATTTTATTTGCTGACCGCAATGTTTGCTCTGGCCGCTTCATCGTTCGCAGGAGTCACCGTTCAATCTCCTGCGGCCGGGGCAGCCGTTGGGTCACCGGTCCATTTCGTAGCGTCGGCAACATCGACCTCACCTGTCACTGCAATGCGCATTTATGTTGACAATGTCAGCGTGTATCTGGCGAATGGCAGCTCCATCAACGCTTCGGTTGCCATGTCTGCCGCTACGCACAATGTAGTGATTCAGGCCTGGGATTCCAAGGGAACCGTCTATAAGCAGGCTCTTGTTTTAAAAGTTGGCGCGGCAGCACCGGCGCCTACTCCGACTCCGGCTCCAACACCTGCTCCGGGCTTGCCTGCTCCGCCGGCGAATGCCGTCACCATCAGCAGCATTGAGCAGATGCCCGCATGGGCCAGCTGCACCGTGTGCGCCGGAATCGGCGCCAGCGGACCGGTGGCTACCTATTCCATGGTCGCCAACCAGGCTTCACCTTCTCTGGACGGACACTCGACGCAGTTCAGCATCAGCGGCACCACTCCTTATTCTGACGTGCTTTGGTGGAAACAGCTGGGCGCGCAAAATACCGCCACCAATTTCAAGTATGACGTTTATTTCTACCTGACGGCTCCGCAGGCGGCCCAGGCCCTGGAATTTGATATGAACCAGGCCATCGGCAGCCAGCGTTTCATCTTTGGCACGCAATGCAACATCAAGACCGCAGGCGCAGGCCACTGGGATGTCTGGGGCAATGCCTCTGGCAACTGGCTCACCACCGGCGTTGCCTGCTCTGCTCCCACAGCTTTTGTATGGCACCACCTGACCTGGGAATTCAAGCGCACCGCCAACCAGGTAATTTATGTTGGCTTCACGTATGACGGCGTAACACACTACGTCAACCGCACATATCCTTCCGAGCCTTCCAGCGTGAACGAATTGAATGTCGCTTTCCAGATGGATGGCGATTCAAAAATGGAAAGCTTCAGCACATGGTTGAATAAAGTTTCCGTCATGTACTGGTAGCACGAAACAAGAATCATCGACGTTAAAACCCGCAGTCCCAGCTTGCACCAAAGGCGATGAGTCAACCAGCTCCGCCAAGGCAAGTTGGGCTGTTGTGTTTTTGGGGGGCTGATAAATAAAGAAGCAACGTAGAATACTGCTATGTCTGTTGCCCTGTTTGCTTCCACCCCCGGCTTCCTTTACGGCACTGCCTGGAAAGAAGATCGCACCGCTGCGCTGACTGAACTGGCGATCCGCTCGGGCTTTCGCGGCATTGATACGGCCAACCAGCGCAAACATTACTTTGAAGCGGCAGTAGGAGAAGGACTGACGGCTGCGTATCGTGCGGGGATCGTCACGAGGGCAGATCTTTTTCTGCAGACGAAGTTTACCTCGCAGTCGGGGCAAGACCATCGGCTGCCGTATGATCCGGGGGCGAGTTTGAGTGATCAGGTGGCGCAGTCTATGGCTAGTTCTCTTGAACATCTGGGAACGGATTACGTGGACAGCTACGTTCTGCACGGCCCCTCTTCGCGTTATGACTGGACTCCCGCTGATTTTGAAACCTGGCAGGCGATGATCCGGGAGCGTGATGCCGGACGCACCCGTGCGCTGGGCGTGAGCAATGTAGGGTTGAGCCATCTGCAGCAGATGGCCAAGGCCCACGCGGAGCCGCCAGCATTTGTACAGAACCGCTGCTACGCCCAACTGGGCTGGGACCGCGATGTCCGAGCCTTCTGCCGTGAGCGCAAAATCATTTATCAGGGATTCTCACTGCTCACGGCCAACGTGGAGGTCCTGCGGCATCCAGTGGTCAACAAAATTGCCACGCGCGCCAAGGCCACGGCGATCCAGGTGGTGTTTGCCTTTGCCCGCGCCGTGGGAATGCTTCCGCTGACTGGAACCACCAACGCCGAGCATATGAAAGAAGATCGCACCGCTGCGCTGACTGAACTGGCGATCCGCTCGGGCTTTCGCGGTATTGATACGGCCAACCAGCGCAAACATTATTTTGAGGCCGCCGTGGGTGAAGGGCTGGCAGCAGCGTATCATGCGGGGATCGTTACGCGGGTTGATCTTTTTCTGCAGACGAAGTTTACCTCGCAGCCGGGGCAAGATCACCGGCTGCCTTATGATCCGGCGGCGAGTTTGAGTGATCAGGTGGCGCAATCCATGGCTAGTTCGCTGGAACATCTCGGAACTGATTACGTGGATAGCTACGTTCTGCATGGCCCCTCTTCACGTTATGACTGGACTCCGGCTGATTTTGAGGTGTGGCAGGCGATGATCAAAGAGCGTGATGCCGGACGCACACGTGTGCTGGGTGTGAGCAACATGGGGTTGAGCCATCTTCAACAGATGGCCAAGGCCCACGCGGAGCCGCCAGCATTTGTACAGAACCGCTGCTACGCCCAACTGGGCTGGGACCGCGATGTCCGAGCCTTCTGCCGCGAGCGCAAAATTACTTATCAGGGATTTTCACTGCTCACGGCCAACGTGGAAGTCCTGCGGCATCCGGTGGTCAACCAAATTGCCGCGCGCGTGAAAGCCACGGCGATCCAGGTGGTGTTTGCCTTTGCCCGCGCCGTGGGAATGCTTCCGCTGACTGGAACCACCAACGCCGAGCATATGAAAGAAGATCTGGCCAGCCTTGAGATAACGCTGCTGCCGGATGAAGTGCAGGCGATTGAATCAATCGCGGGCTGAGCGCGCCTTTGCCAGATGAACGCTGGTTTATTCGCCAGCGTTTCCGGCTGCGGGCTTCAATCCTGCTTCAATCAATTTCCTGGCTACATCTTCTTCAAAGCTCTCGGTGGCCACCACCATGTTGCCGGTCTGTTGAATAAAGATGGGCCCATCTGAGCTGGTGAATTGGTCCAGTCCTGGAGTTGATGCGCGGCTGGTGTCGCGATGAAGCGACTGGTAACGTTTGGGCAGCGCCTCGGCGTAGGCTTTGGCAAAATCCTGCGCGGCTTCCGGGGTCGCCCACTTGGACACATAAAAGAGTCCGATATGCGCGCTGGAATCTTTGTTCGGAGGCTTGGCGTCTTTGCGTCCGGCGGCATAGTACGATCCGCCTCGCCAGTCCGGCGTCAGCTTTTTAGCCAGCGTCTCATCGGCATAGACGCGGAGCAGGATGTTTACATCAAGCTCGCCCATGGCGCCTGCATCGTAAGGCTCGTAATCTTTTTTCAGGAAGCTGAAGTCCGGCAACAGGAGCGGCGCTATTACGTGATGGGCAAGATATTCCCTGGGCTCCATGATTTCGCGCGTAGTCTGCGGCATGCGCGCCAGAACACCTGTAAATGCCAGCGGCTTTCCACCAGACACGAGCAAGTCCTTTATGAACTTCATCCCCTGGCGATATGGAAATGCAAGCTGTTCCTGTAAGAGCAGCGGCGCACTGTCAAACACCGGGCTGTCGCGGCTTTTATCCATGGATGCCTGCATGATGTCCACAACCTGCGGCGTTTTTTCCACGCTCTGGCCTTCAGGTAGCAGCACGTAATCCAGCATCACGATCATGGCCTGCCCTTCCAGCACGGCGCTGCGGCAGGTTGACCCTTCATCATTCTGGATCAGCGCAACCAGATCGCTCAGGCCGCGCTTTTCGATCTCTTCTTCATGCTTGCTCATCTTGCCCAGGTTGAAGCTCTGGTCCTGGAGCGCGTGCGTAAGCTCATGGGCCATCACCGGCTTCTGGACTTCCGGGGTATTCCAGTCCAGCAGGTTCATGGTGCGCGTCTTCTCGTCGTAATAGCCGGCGACTTGTTCCGCCAGCAGCTTGATCAAGAAACTATGCAGATCAAACTGGCGCGGCAGCAAACCAAATTTTTTCTGTACCAACTCAGAGCGCTCAAAGCGGATGCGACTGGCATCGTCTTTGAAGCTTTCGCCAATGTACTTCTCTACCTGCTCGCGACTTACGATGGTCCGCTTGACCTTTTTCTTGATGGGCAGCCCGCTGTCTTTGCTGGCAAAGCTCAGAATCTCATCGACCGAATTGAAAAGCTCTTTGGCTTCCGCCGGCGAGATCTTGTGGTCTTTTTCTTCAACCGGCTCAACTTCAACCCGATTGCGCGACGGAGTCGCTTGCGGCTCCGCCGGTTGGCTGGCCTGCGGCGATGGTGACGGAGTGGCGGCAGGTTGCGGCGCTTGCGCAAAACCAAACGGTACAAAGAAAAGCAGTGTTGCCAGTAAGACGATAGAAAGCTTTTTCATGGAAGATATATGGAACAGCGGCTCCGTTATTAATGGTAACAACAAACCAAAGGAAAACCTTGAAACACAGAGGAACAGAGGAAACGGAGGAAATCTAAATTGGCTTTTCAAACATTCTCTAATTCCTCTGCTCCCTCCGTTCCTCTGTGTTTCAAAGGTTTTGCTTTGGCACAAGAAACAAGGCGACCCTCGTTTCCGAGGATCGCCCCACTGCCAGTGCGGACTACCCTTTTACTCCAGCGTTGGCTCAGCCGCGCGGATGTATTCAATGACTGAATCGCTCCAGCCATCAATGTGCGTCCACTTGCCATAGCCCACGCCGTTCTGGAAGCTGGCCACGTTGATCACATAGCCGCGTCCTTGCGGATTCGGCACAGCGTCGTGTGACTGTTCGTCAGTAATCACGATCACTCGGTCATACTTCTCGTCCAACTCACTCAACGCACGGCCCAGATACGTTCCGCTGTGCGGCTGGCTGGCGTTCAGCGCGTCACGCAAGGCAAAGCCCTGGCGAGACGGCACGCGCACCAGCTTGTCAGAGAAGGTATAGACACTGCACTGCTCTGCAATTTCACGCAGCAAGATCGCCAGCCCGTAAGCAGCGTCATTGCGGCGCATCTCCGCACGACGAGACAGCGGCGCATCCATTGAGCCGGAGACGTCCACCAGCAGCACGGTCTTACCCGGCAGACGGCTCGGACCTTCCCCCCTCTTGCCATTCCCTTCTCCACTCTTGCAACTCAAAGCCCGAAACATTGCCTGCTCCAGTTCACACTCCCACTGCGGCGCATAACGTGCAGCAGCAATGAAACGGAACGGCAGCATGCGCTCAGTCTTCATGCGTCCAAGGCCGACGGCGATCAGCGGCTCGCTGACTTTGGCTTCTGCCATGTTGCGCAGGTTCCGCAACAGCGCCAGCGCGCCCAGCTTGTTCTCCTCCAGCAGACGCTCCCATGCCTCGCGCTTATCGGCGCCGCCGGAGAGAGCAACCTCCCAGGTATCGGGCGTGGCCAGTTCGTCCGCGACAAGCCGCTTCCACAGCTCAGCCTGCGCAGTATCCACGGGCTTGGAGTGGCAGAGAAAGAGCACGTCACGCAGCTTGACCGGAGACGCGCGGTTGTACTTCGCCAATGCGTACTCGTCAAACCTGGTGAAGGCCGCAGCCAATCCCTTTTTTACCTGCGCGGAAAGAGGCTGCTTGCCTTCGCTCCAGTAGAGCGCGACGAACTCAGAGAGCTCGTCAGCACGCTGGATCACGCGGAACAGAGTCTCAGCCACCAACTGGCGGTGCGTTGCCAAACGCGCCATCTCACGCACCAGCAACAGCGGAGCATGGCGCAACTTCATCTTTTCGCGCGCCTCAATCGCCAGCGCAGCCACTTTCTCTGCGGCGACCTTGGGCACCAGTTCGCGGATGCGCCCGGCAATCGCCACGCCATCCTCATAGAACTGGTTCTCCCAGAGCATGCAGGCCAGTACCGAGCGCC
>DASZMF010000707.1:0-5029 GCA_035552035.1 Candidatus Angelobacter sp. | reverse complement strand
GAAACAACCTGGGCTTCGCCGAGGACAAGATACGGAGGATCTGCCGGAAGACTGGTTTGTCCGGAAGCCATGATTGTGGCCAGCGTAATAAAAAGCAGTGTGAGTCCTGCTCTGTTGTTCTGCCAGCTGTTCTTCTGCTTCGTGTTGTTCTGCCAAGTGTTCAATTGGAAATTTCCTTTCGCAGTGCGCAATATTTTTCCGCACTCTCTTTTTGCGGCTGATATTTTTTGGAAGCGCACGAATTGTAATTTGCAGGTGACAAGAAAAGGAAAGAATGAAACGCATCAACGAATTTCAGAAATAGAAGCGAGCCGTGAAAAGTTTGCGCGAAAAAATGCTGGCTCAATCTTCACCCTTATATTTCTCAATAAAGATTGCACTCTTTATGTATGAGTGCGTTCTTTAAGAAGACACGGGAACAAGCTTAAGCCCGTTTTTGGAACGGCCTGGAGACCAAGTTACCATGGAACGATGGGCCAAGCCCTTTGGATTAAGGTGCTTATAACATTCGTAACTATTGGTACATGGTTTTGATGACTTAAGTACAATGCCTCTTCTAACATTAGAACAGGGGCAGATAGTGCCAAAAGGCCCTGTTTTGGGCGCGCTTTTGGGAGTGATTTTAAGGGTTTTCTAAGACCAAAAATGGCACTCAAGCCGTTTATTTTCAATATCTTGTGGTAAATCCTTCCAGTCAATTCTGCTGATTAAAAGTTTTAACATATAGCTAATCCCCTTCTAATTGCCAGACCTCACAATCCTTCATGCGGCGGTTACTTATGTCTGCCGCTTTGTCGAGCACACGCGATCAAGTTCGCTGCCAGCCAGGGAAATAAAACTGGCGGCAAACGCAAAAAACTTGACGACGTTCAGGGCAAAAATTTTAGGAGAAGATAACCATGAAACCGACTTCCGGGATCAGGTCTTTTGCGCGAATCGGCGCTTGGGTTGTAGCGATTGTAGTTGCGCTCGGATATTACGGCCATGTTAAGGCCCAGAGTGGAGTAGGCTCCGTGGTAATTCCACTGCGCCCACTGGCACCGCTTTCGAGCGTTCCGATCCCCCCCGTTTTCGGCGTCGAAGGAATTGTTGCCGACAAACAATCTGCTATCCAATTAGGCAAGGCTCTTTTTTGGGACATGCAAGCTGGAAGCGATGATATCCAGGCTTGCGCGAGCTGCCATTTCAACGCCGGCGCAGATAGCCGGATCAACAATGACATTAACCCTGGCCAGTCTGGCGGCGACAATACCTTCCAGGTAGGCAATCCGCTGAACGGCGTGATTGGACCGAACAACAGCTATCATGCAGGTTCTGCCGATGCCGGTTTTGGCGGTTACCATGACGGCGATTTCCCGTTCCGTAAAGTTTCGGACGTAAATAACCGTTTCAGCGTAACTTCTGACGTAAATGATGTTTCCGGTTCGGCTGGTATCTTCCCACTGCAAATCGTTGGCGTAACGGTTGGCACGGTAGGTGGAGACGGCACGATTCAGCCCTCCAATCCCTCGAACGGCAACGCTGGCGGCGACGCTCACGATGCGGGCGATGACGGAGACAACGGCGGCGGCGATGCGGGTTTTACGCGCACTCCGCATTCAGTTGGCAATCCGAATAAAGGCAAGCCCGTTGTGGGCACCGGTAAAGGCTCTGGCAGCTCCAATGGTGGTGGCAGCGCCACTACAACTGGCAGCTCCAGCACCATCGGCACTGCCTCTGGCGACACCAGCAGCGTAGAGCAGACCACATCGGTTGTTGATCCGGTCTTCTCTTATCCTGACCCGAACGACTCAACCAAGAGCATCAACACCCGCAGAACGACGGGACGCAACACTCCCAGCGTGGTCAACGCAGTGTTCAACTTCCGCAATTTCTGGGATGGACGCGCGATGAACGATTGCAACGGCGCAAATCCTTTCGGAGGCCGCGACGCGAGCAATCACCTGGTTGTGATGAAAGACGATGGAACGCTCGCACCGTCTTTGATGAGCATGAAGAACTCAGCATTGTGCTCACAGTCACTGGGTCCGATCCTAAGCAGCACGGAAATGTCTGCGAACGGCCGCGACTTCAAGCAGGTTGGCAAGAAAATGCTGGCCCGCGTACCGCTGGCCAAGCAGATGGTCGATCCTACTGACAGCGTTCTGGGCCTGCTTTCAAACGCTCCTAAGGCTGGTCTGAACACCACTTACTCGGCATTGATTCAGAAAGCGTTCTTGCCGGAGTGGTGGCAGTACACGCAGGACCTCTGCGTAGCTTCTGACGGCAGCACGGCAGCCACGGTTACTCCTGGCAAAGGTTCCTGCCCGGCCAACACGCTTGAGTACTCTGAGATGCAAATCAATTTCTCGCTGTTCTGGGGAGTTGCCATCCAGATGTATGAGAGCACGCTGGTAGCGGACCACACTCCTCTGGATATGTATCTGGAACAGCAGCAGGGTTACACGCTGGTTGGCGACAACGTTAAAAACCAGTACACCATGCAGCTGCAGCCGAACGTGGTTCCTTACACGATCTCAGTCATTGGCCTGAACCCAACGCTCGACGCCAGCGACCAGGACACGTATTCGTTTGACGATGGCCAGGGACACATTGGTGGAGTTGGCGTAAACAGCGGCTCTATCAACTATGCCACTGGGTTGCTGACGATTTACTTCGGTGAACCGCCGGTTTCACAGGTTCCAGTGCAGATCAATTATTCAATCGGTTCCACACCCATGACAGCCGGACAGCTTCGTGGTCTGAATATCTTCCAGACCAAGGGCGAGTGCGTTGTCTGCCACGGTGGACCTGAACTTTCAAACGCAGCGGTGGGAACGGTAGCGAACGAGCCCATTGAGCGCATGATCATGGAAGACGACAGCGCTCGCGTTTATGACACAGGTTTCTATCACATCGGTATTCGGCCCTCCGCAGAAGACGCGGGCCTGGCTGGAAACGATGGCGTAGCCAACCTGCCGCTTTCCAACGCTGAATACCTTCGCGAGCACGTCTGCAACGGCGGTTTTGAAACCGTGGTTGTACCGGGACGCCGCGGCGACGGTATCTCAACGTCACCCTTGAACTGCTCGGACGATATCGCCCGCTCTGGTTTCTTCAAGGCGCCTCAGCTGCGGAACGTAGCTCTGACGGCTCCTTATTTCCACAACGGTGGCCAGCTCACGCTGGAACAAGTGGTGGAGTTCTATAACCGCGGTGGAGATTTCAACACGGTTGCCGAAGTAAAGAACATGGATCCAGATATCGAAATCCTTGGGCTTACGCTTCAGGACAAGCAGGACCTGGTGGAGTTCCTCCGCTATGCGTTGACTGATCCGCGTACAGCGACTCAGTCTGCGCCGTTCGATCACCCGCAGCTGACTGTTGCCAACGGTCATCCGCAGGGCGCGAACGGGTATCCGGTCATGAATGATCCAGCGCATCCGGGACAGGCGACGAACCAGTTCATGCAGGTTCCCGCAACCGGCGCCAAGGGCGGAGCAGCATTGCCGACTTTCCTGGACAACTTGTTGGGGGTGAAAAGTGCCAAAGCCAACTAAGTTTTCCGTAAACGAACAAATCTGTCTGCAGAGTTTCAGCGGACAAGCGCAAGACCAAACTACATCAGCAGCAGAGCAGAGCTGTAAAAGCGAACTGCAATACGACGGGAGGAGCTTCAAAATGAGGGGATTTGAGCAAGTACGCAAGAGTTTAGGAGTGGCAGGGCTAATGCTTCTGCTGCTGCTGGTGGCGGGGTCGGGCTCTAGTTTATTTGCCCAGATTGTCGCCACACCAAATACATGGCCTGCACCGGCTGCGGTACCATCCGCACCGGCTGTGTTGCCGATTTTTCAAACCGTTCCTGCGGGATTCGATATGACAGGCATGATGCAGTACGCCTCACTCGATGCCACACCAGGACTTTGCGCAGCAAATGCGGCTCCGTCACCGGCGAATCCCCCTTTGCCGGCTCAGTGCAAAACGACGGGCGGCTATGTTGAGATTGGCGACGTAGTCATAAAGGTTCCGTCGAGCACAGTAGTGGTTTTCCCGAACACTCTAATGACCTGGGAAGAAATGTTCGAGTTCAACCCGGCGGGAGTGGCAGCTGAGTCCGGCCTGGCCATGGCAGACACCAAGAGAATGCCTGGCAACTACATCGTTCACGTGCAGGGAAACATCGTGAACGGCAATTACATCGCGGGCCTGGTTTTCGTCAACCAGGTAATCGCCGATGCCGGCATTCAGGGCTTCATCGAGAAATTCGATTACGCTAACGGCATCATGTACGTGGATGGCACACGCGTCCAGCTGAACGATCCTAAAATCAGCATCACGGTTCCGAACCCCGACGGATCACCGCTGCTGGATGGGACCGGTAATCCTACTGTTCTGAACAAAGGCCGTTACAGTGCTGGTCAGTCACCCGATGTTCGTTTTGCGGTTGACCAGGACAATCCTTCGGTAACTGCTCAGAGCGGCTATCCGATGTGTATTCCTGCAACCAGCCCGTACATTGACGGTTCTGATGGTTCCAAAGGCGTGGCCGTATCGTCCTTGCTGCCGGATGCTTCGCAGGACCAGCAGTGTCCGGAAAAGAACCGCATGCGTGATAGCAGCGGACTGGTTTTAGTCCAGATTTTCACCATGAATGCTCCCGGAGTTCCGCAGGATTCCGGCCTTATACAGGACCCTTACCTGGAAGCGCCTTTTGAAGTGGGTGACTTCGTTTCAGTGGTTGGCAGCATGGAAATGGATGCTACCGGCCCATTCATCAGCGCAACCACAATTCTGAACACCAGCGTAGGCATCATGACCGCTCCGGGCATTGATCCTGCTTACACCCAGGTCAGCGTGCTTGTACAAGGTACAGGCGGCGTGCCTGATCCTGCGTTCCCGCAGGAAGCTGGCGTCCGCACCCGTGTTGAGGGTTTCTCGACTGATTCTTTCCGCACGGTTGACGTTTCCGCTATCGACCAGGATTGCAACGGCAACCTGGTATTCCGCGAACCAGCATGGACTTCAAACTTCCCGGTTGAGCCGGGGCCTC
>DASZMF010000706.1:0-15782 GCA_035552035.1 Candidatus Angelobacter sp. | reverse complement strand
TGGAAATGGGATCAAGCGCAGAAGCTGGCTCGTCCATGAGCAGAACCTCAGGTTCCACGGCCAGCGCGCGCGCTATGCAAAGGCGCTGCTGCTGTCCGCCCGAGAGGCTGGCCCCGGACTTCTTTTTGAGATCATCTTTTACTTCGTCCCATAGCGCCGCATGTCTGAGTGAACGCTCCACAATGATGTCTAATTCGCGTCGATTGGTGAAGCCGTTCAATTTCAAGCCTGAAGCAACGTTGTCATAGATCGTCATGGTCGGAAATGGATTCGGTTTTTGGAAGACCATGCCAACGCGGCGGCGTATCCATACGGGTGAAACGCCTTTGCCGTAAACATCCAGATCGCCAATGGCGACATTGCCTTCCACGCGTGTATCTGGCAGCGTTTCATGCATGCGATTAAGACAGCGGACAAACGTGGATTTTCCGCAGCCAGAAGGGCCGATGATTGCTGTGGCTTTTTTTGCGGGAATTTCCAGCCCGATATTAAATAGCGCCTGTTTTGCCCCGAACCAGGCGTTCAGATCTTTTACGTGAATGCCGGCTGCGTCCATCAGTTGGCTCCTTTAACGGCGCCTCGGCTGGCGATATACCGGAAGAGAATGACAGTAAACATAATCATGGAAATAAGTACCAGAGCTCCTGTCCAGGCCTGGCGATGCGCCTGATCATAAGGCATTACGGCGTATGAGAATATCTGTAGCGGCAGGGCGGCTACCGGCTGATTGATGCTCTTGCTCCAGTAGGAATTTCCAAAAGCCGTGAACATGAGCGGCGCTGTTTCGCCGGCAATGCGCGCGAAGGCGAGCATGATGCTGGTAACAATTCCAGAGCTTGCCGTGCGCAGCACTACGGAAATGGTTGTCCGCCAGCGCGGAATGCCCAGCCCCAGCGCAGCTTCGCGGATGGACTGCGGCACCAGCAGCAGAACTTCTTCCGTGGTCCGGGAAATTGTGGGAATCATCATGATGCCCAGAGCCACGCTTCCGGCCAGCATTGAGAAATGCTTCTGTACTACAACCACCAGCGCATATACCGTCATGCCAATTACGATGGAAGGTACTCCGTTCAGCACGTCTGCAGTAAACCGGACAATGTTGCCCCACTTGTTGCGTCCATATTCGGCCAGAAAGATTCCTGCGCCCACACCCAGAGGGACACCAATCAAGCTGGCCACACCTAGCAGGGCAATAGATCCGCCAATGGCGTTGGCCATTCCACCGCCTGCTTCACCCACGGGCTTGGGAATCTGCGTCAGGAATGCCCAGTTCAACTCCGGCAGTCCGCGATAGATGACCGTTCCTAGAATCAGAAACAGCGGCACCGTAACAATCAGCGCGGCAGATGAGATCAGTCCAATCGCCAGGCCGTTGGTGAGTCTGCGGTAGAGAGAAATGTTTTGTGAGGAATTAAGCAATGGCCCTCGCAGGCATTCCGCGGGTAATCGACCAGACAAGCAATCCAGCCAGCGCATTCACAATGAGCGTTACCACAAAGAGGACGAGTGCCATCTCCACCAGCGCACTGAGATAAACATTGCCCGCCGCTTCAGCAAATTCATTAGCGATAACGCTCGCCAAAGTGTGTCCGGGGGCAAAGAGCGAACGCGCAATCTCTGGCCGATTGCCAATCACCATGGTTACTGCCATGGTTTCACCCAGGGCACGTCCAAGGCCAAGAATCACGGCTCCAAAAATTCCCGGGCGGGCGTTGCGCAATACAGCAATGCGCAACATCTCCCATTTTGTTGCGCCTAATGCCAGAGCCGCTTCACGCTGCACACGCGGCACAGCAGTAATCACTTCGCGGGTAATCGATGCGATGATCGGCAAAATCATGATCGCCAGAATCACGCCCGCTGCCAGCATGCCCCAGCCGTATTTCGGACCGCTGAATAAACCTGTCCAGCCAAAATACTTTGCCAGAAAAGGCTGAACATAAACGCGCAGAAAGGGCGAGAGGACAAAGATGCCCCAAAGACCGTAAATCACGCTGGGGATAGCCGAGAGCAGCTCAACCAGCAATGAGAGAATTCCGCGCAGCTGTTTGGGGCAGAGTTCAGTCAGAAAAAGCGCTGTTCCCACCGAGAGCGGCACGGCGATACATAGTGCCACCAGAGACGAAACAATGGTTCCGTAAATAAACGGCAGCGCGCCAAAATCTTCTGCCACCGGGTCCCAAATCTGTTTCACCAGAAAGTTGAATCCGAACTTGCTCATGGAGAGGCGTGACTGGCTGACCAACTCAAAAATGATCAGGCCCACCACGACCATAATCGCCAGCGCGCAAGAGATAACCAGGCCTTTGAATACCCGGTCAGCAATCACGTTTTCCTGTGTGCCCACGCGGCTCTTCGGTACCACCTTGAGCTTGTCTGCGCTGGACAATGACGAATCCAAGGTGCCCGGCTCTTCCAGACTTTCCGTACTGCGGGAAGACCTGTTTTCAGGCGCGGTGTGCATGCTTGCAAGCTAGCAGACCATTGTTAATACATTGTTAAAAGTTCAGTATTTGCTCACGTGGCGCTAAGTCATTTGGCCTTCGGCGCTTACAAAGACAGTTGAGATCTTAATTTGCCAGGAATTATGGCGGTACGATCCCATATTTTACTTCCAGAAATTTTCGCAATCCCCGTGGTAAATCTGCGCTGAGCTCCTGCCAGGTTAAAACCTTGCAGCGCGTACGGAGTTCTGCAAATCTCACACAGCTCATGATTGCATGCCAGCTTTCCTTCAGGTCGGGCCGGCGCGCATCAAGTAATACGCAGAAACTTGAGCCCGTGGAATGTGCCGCCAGCACATTACGAATAAGTTGGTAGGAAATAAACGACTCTCTCAGCCGTGGCAGAGACGGAACGTCAAATACCAAGTCCAAATCTCGATAAGCTGCCACCAGTGAGGCTGGTGCGGTCTGGAAATCATTCTCGGTCAGCTTGGATTCAATCAGCAGCCCGCCCAGCCGCATGTCCACCTCAGTGCGATCAAATCGTTCTCGCGATGCTTTCCCCGAGGTTGAAAGTTCGCTGCCCTGGACAGGCGTTTTCAGCGGCACGCGTGCGCGAAAGCCAAACTCCGGATCGTCACTTGCTTCCGTTCCCAATATGCCGGCGATTGATCGGTTGCCGCAAACACCGGGACAGCAGAATATGTTCATAAGCAGCGCATCTGAACTGGTACATGAATCAAGCTCGCGCCAGCGCCTTTCCGCCCGGGGCAGAGAGCTCTGCGCGCGGGAATGAAATTTTTCCAGCCGTTTTGACCACTCTGGATTCTTCAGAATGGCGCGGTAACTTGTTGCATAGAAGTTGCCATGCCGTCCATCGTCATCCGGCGTGTAGACCGTGACGGGCATCTCTCCATAGCTGGCGACGCAGGCTAGCTTATTTGCTTCGGCAAATAGCGTATTACGGGCGCAGAGTTCGCGTCGAAGCTCGCCTGCAAAATGATATGCCCCGGTGCTCATGGCACCAGTTTAAGCCAATCGCCACACGGGACTGAAGGACGGAGAAAAAATAATGGCCCCGGTGAATCGTTTTTAGGACGATTCCCGAAGCCACTAGAGGGGCAGACTTCTCTGCTGTTTAGTTCAGTACGTGGCTGGCCTGTGCTGCTGCGATCAACGAATCCGCGTCAGCCTGCAACAGGAAGCCGCTGGCTACTGCATGCGCTGCCGCTGCCTGTACTGCCGCCACATATCCTGCGTGGGTTTCGTAACGCTCCTGCAATGAAGGCCGCGGATCGCCGCTGGCGATACGATCTGCTTTGGTAACAGAGAACGGCACATAACCACCGGTGTAATCACAATTCTGTGATTTGTGGAATCCAGCTGAAGTAATGTTCCAGCCAAAATAGGACCCGAGTGGCGCGTCGCGCAGAACTACGGGCACGCCGCCCAGTTCGTTGCCGTCAGAATCGGTACGCGGTACCAGCATGTTAATCACATGCTTAATCGGAGGCGGGAAGTTAGTGGGGATACCGGAGCCATTGTTGGGATCAAATTCCGGCCCCCAATCGTAATCAAGCACCGGGTTGATAAATGGAGTTTCATCCACACCGTTGATGGTTGCCGCCTCAGGTGCGCGCGGCGCCAGGTCCTTCAACTGCGGAACGCCAGAAGGGAAACCCATTGCGGCTAAAGTTGGAGTCACCATGTTGGCGCGGTTATTGCCTCCACGTCCGTTTCCGTCATGGTCTTCGGCGTCTTTACCCGGCGTATTGATGCGTGGATAGAAATTGTCCGGCGGGTTCTTTCCCTTCATGACCCAGTCACGGAAATGCACACGAATCGCGTTTACCGTTTCTGTATGTGGAATCGGATTGCCTTTCAACGCGCCGGTGCCCCATTTATTTCCAGGGCAGCTTGGATTGTTGGGGACAAAATCAAACAGGTTGGTGCCTGCCGGAGTCGTTGTTCCGCCGTGGGTAGTGCTGGGAATGTAATAACGGCGAACATTTTCAGGAATGGGAATGTCCTGCTTTCCGTCTGTGCCTACCCATTCAATGCCGAGTTTCAACTCCCAGATTTCTGCGGCGCCGAAGTGCTCAATAATTTTGGGGCAGGTATGCGTGTCATGGCAGCGATCGAGAATGCCGCGCTGTGGCAACCCGCGAACGTTGTCTTCGTAATCTGACCACCACTGCGGACCTTCGCTGCCCGGTTCATACAGTTCCAGAACGCCGTCAGGCTGGGCCCAGCGAGCATTCATGTTAATGCGGCGGCCGGCGATGATGGGCCACATGCCATCACTTACCTGGCGGCCTGCTTCATCCTGGTTGAAGCCAAGATGCAACCATCCACGCAGAAAGTTTCCGCTCTGCGAAACGCCACGGCTGATTGAGAACCTAATGCTGCGGGCAATTGGATTCGGCTGGCCGTTGTCATCGGCCACTGCATGTTTGAAGAACGATTCAACGTCACGGAAAGCGGCAAAGCCAACGCCCAGAACCAGCGGGTCCTTCGCCGTGAAAACGACTTGATAGAGCTTGTTTCCGTCAAAGCCATTGCGCAGGCAAATCTCCGTGCCGCTGGGTGTTCCGGGGAAAGGATGAGTCGCATCACAATGCGCCCATGCCCAATCAGCGCTGGCAATGGTATTGCCCAGCGTAACCAAGCCGGTCATGGTTTCATGCAGGTGTTCAGTCAGCGTAGCTTTGGTGGTATCGAATGTGGCTGGCAGATAAGGAAATGGATTGGCTTGGACAAACAATCCTGCTGAGGTGGGGCCAGTGGTGGGATTAATAATGCGGGCCAAAACTGTGCCGGTGATGGAAGAACCATCAGCGTTGAATGCAGTGGGAACGTGTACCCAGTCATTGTTTGTACGCGTCTGGTCAGTACCGCCCTGATTGTCGCCCTGCCAGCCACTGGAAATGCCCACGTCGCCAAAAGCCTTTTCGGCGTCAACAATGGTTACGCGTCCGCCGCGGTTTGGCACATCATGCCAAAGCAGTCCGCTGGCTTTCGACATATCAATGGGCTTCACGATAAAAAATGTTGCGGTGTATTCCACCATGCCGTTCGCATTGCGCGGCGCGAGTTGAATGTCCTAGATGATTGAGTTCACCGGATCATTCGGGTCCAATTCGCCAAAAGCGCGGCCTGCCAGCGTTTCATATTGTCCGGCATTACCGAACGTTGCGCCGTTAAAGGCGGGAGAGGTTTTAGTGTCGATTACGAACCGGACCACACGAGCTGATGCTGGCACGGCGAACGTAGCGGCGAGGAGCACAACGAGCGCGAGCACTTTACGAACGTGCATGAATCCTCCGCATAAATTTTAAGTTGTGCTTCAGACAGAGCTGCTTTCATAAGAAAGTCAAATTCAGAGCATCAGAAATTTAGCTCATCAGAAGCGAGGGCAAGGCTAGTCTCGTGTTCGTGGAGCTGTCAAGCAATGAGTGAAGAAAATTAGGTCAGGTGTACTGTTTCGCGACAATGCAAAGAAATGTAAAGGGAAAAATCTAAGAAAAGAAAAAAGCGCCAGTAATGAGCCGGCGCTGTGGAAGGAGTAAGAAAGAGAGAGTCTGCGATCTCCGTTTGGGGCATTTCTAAAAGAAGAGTCGCCGGCGAGGTGGAGCCGACGACTCTTCGCGCACAACTACCGCTAAAACCATCCAACAGAATTTGCCAGCTAACTATTTCCTGGCTGTCTGCTTTTTGTCTGTTGACTTGTTTTCAGCCTTCTGGCCTTTTACTTTCACTTCTTTGATCCGTGCTTTTACTTTTGCAGCAACGGATTTAGGAAGAGGAGCATAAGCTAGATCAGAGGTCATGCCCTGGCCTTTATCCACCATCCAGGTCAGGAAATCCACAAAAGCTTTTTCCTTGCCTGCATCTGCCCACTCGGCGGGGACAAGCAGCCAGGTAAAGCTGCTAATGGGATAAGCCTGTTTGCCGGGAGCGTTGGTAATAGAAACGCGGAAATCATCTGGCATGTCTTTTACACTTGCTGCGGCTGCGGTAACTGATTCCAGGCTGGCTTTCACAAATTCTCCGCCGGGATTCTGCACGCTGCCGTACGGCATTTTGTTGGAAAGAGCATAGATCAGTTCAACATAGCCAATGCTGCCTTCCGTCTGCTTTACCATGCCGGAAACGCCTTCATTGCCTTTACCGCCCAAACCTGCTGGCCAGTTCACTGAGGTGCCTTTGCCGACTTTGTCTTTCCAGGCCGAACTTACTTTGCTCAGGAAGTCAGTGAAAATGTAAGTGGTACCGCTGCCATCTGTGCGATGCACGACGACAATGTCCGTGTCAGGAAACTTCACGCCGGGGTTTGCCTTGGCGATGCGCGGATCATTCCATTTCTTGATGTTGCCGAGATAGATGTTGGCCAGAACGTCGCCCGAGAATTTCAATTCGCCGGTAACGCCGTTGATGTTGTAAGTGGGCACAACCGCGCCAAGCACGGTGGGAATATGAAAAACCTTGCCCGGCGTCTGGGCCAGTTGCTCATCGGTCATGGGGCCGTCGCTGGCGCCAAAATCAACCGTGCCAGCCTGGAGCTGCTTGATGCCTCCGCCGCTGCCAATGGATTGATAGTTGATCTGAATATCGCCGTGGGCGTTGTGATATTCACTGAACCACTTTTGGTAAATCGGGTTCGGGAAGGTTGCACCCGCGCCATTTAAATTTGTCTCTGCGCTGCTTACGCCAACCAGAGCGGCTATGAGCGCCATTGCCAATGCAAGTCTCAATTTCATCTTTTTCTCCTCCTGAGTACGAGATGACGGTAACAAAGGAGTGTTAAAAGAGTGTTAAAAGAGATTTCAGGCTTTTGGCAGCAGAAAGAAGAAAGTTGTGCCATGGCCCACGGTGCTTTCCACGCGCACAGCGCCGCCATGGTTCAGCACAATATGTTTTACGATAGCCAGGCCCAGGCCGGTGCCGCCGCTCTCGCGTGATCGCGCCTTGTCCACGCGATAGAACCGTTCAAAGATGCGCGGCAAATGCTCTGAAGCGATACCGGGTCCGAAATCGCGGACAAAAAACTCAATGCCTCCGAGTTGTTCCTGTGCGCCGATAATAATTTTCTTGCCGCTGGCGGCATAGCGGATCGCATTGCTGATCAGGTTGCCAAAGACCTGATGGACAGCATAGCTGTCGCATAGAACCGACCAGTCCGGAATGTCTTCAACGGTAAGCGCCACCTCTGCGGCACGAGCATTTTCCTGCATGGAAGCGGCTGATTCGCTCAAAAGCTGCCGCGCCGGATGTTCGCGCAGATCCAGTTTTTCTTCGCCTGACTCCACGCGCGCCAGCACCAGTAAGTCTTCCGTGAGGCGGCCCATGCGGTCTGCGTTGCGGCGGATCACCTGCAAAAATTCCCGCGCACTTTCATTGAACACGCCATCGGATTCAATCAGCGTTTCTGTGTAGCCGCTGATAGACGTAAGCGGCGTGCGTAATTCATGGGACACGTTAGCGATAAAGTCGCGCCGCGTTTTCTCCACGCGCTCAACCTCAGAAATGTCATGCAGTACGCTCACCACGCCGCCATCTGGCAGGGGCTCTGCATTGATGGAAAATGACCTGCGGCTAGAAAGGGAAACCGCAATCGTGGTCTCGCGATGTTTCGATTCAAGGGCGGCAGTAAGCGTAGCCAGAAAGTCCGGATGGCGTAGCAGTTCAATCACGGGAGCGCCAATGCGTACCGGCTGCCGCACAATGCCGGCAATCGCGTGGTTGGCCCAGCGAACTTTCATGTCGGGTGAAACGGCGATGACTCCGTCCGTCATGCTATTGAGCAGGGCTTCCAGTTCAGAGCGGCTTTCCCGGACGGCCGCAAAATTTTCTTCCAGCCGGCGCGCTGTGCGGTCAAGGGCTGCGGCGACTTGTGCGATTTCGTCACCGCTGGTTTCAGCAATACGCGCAGAGAGATCGCCAGAAGCAATCTGCTCCGCAAAGCGCACGATTCGCCGCAACCTTCGCGAAATAACTTCAGCAATCACCACGGCCAACACCAGCGCCATCAGTAAAGCCAGAATCGTGGCGCGCATCAGGTTGGAGCGAATCTCCGCAATGTGCTGGCGCACACTGGAAAGCGGATAAGCCAGACGAACAATCCTGTCTCCGCTGGGCACGGCGAGATATAAAAACTCAACGCCCACGGTGTGGCTAAGCCGGGTAGAGCTGCCGGTCTTTCCTCCCAGAGCATCTATCACTTCCGGACGACCAGCATGGTTTTCCATTGTCTTAGGATCAGCTTCGGAATCGGCCAGCACAACACCATCACGCGCAATTACGGTCACGCGCGTCTCAGTAATTTGCGCTTCCTCGGTGGCCATCTGTTGAATTGAATGCTGCTGGTCATTTTGTACGCGTAAGGCAAAGGTCTGGGCATTCTGCGTAAGCCGCTGTTCCAGATCGCTGCGCAGAGTGTGTTCCCATGTGTGGCGGATGCTCACATCCAGCGTGAGCGTAGCGGTGGCAATTACGGCCACAAAAGCTCCCATGGCTTTCAGGAAGATCCGGTTTCTCACTTGGCCGCCTCAAACTTATATCCCGCGCCGCGCACCGTTTTTAGATACCTGGGATCTTCCGGATCCTGCTCAATCTTTTCCCGCAGCCGTCGGATATATACGTCCACAGAGCGCGGCGTCACAAAAGAGAGGTCTCGCCACACGGCGTCAAGAACCTGATCGCGGCTATAGACGCGGCCGGGATGCGAGGCAAGAAAATGCAGCAGCCGAAATTCCGTAGCCGTCACGTCTGTAGGTGTTCCACGGACAGTAAGTGTCATGGAGTCACTACTCAAGACAAAATCAGGGGTTGTGATGTTTGTGGTAAGCGGTTGCTCAAAGCGCCGTAGCACCGCTCGCACGCGTGCTGTGAGCTCGCGCGTGCCAAAAGGCTTGGTGATGTAATCGTCAGCGCCAAGATCAAGTCCTTTCACGCGATCTTCCTCGTTGGCCTTGGCCGTAAGAAAGATGATCGGAATGCGTGCCAGGTCATGGCTCTCACGGATCTGGCGGCAAACTTCAAACCCGCTGCCGCCCGGCACCATGATGTCGAGCAAAAAAAGTACAGGCGGCTGCTTGCGCGCCAGCGGCAGCACCTGGTCGCCGGAAACGGAGATGCGGACAGCGAATCCAGCCAGTTGTAAATGGTGGCTGACCAGGTTGCCGATGTCAGCATCATCTTCGAGGACGATTATGTTTTGCTTCAAAATGTGTTGGTGCCTTTGCGAACGATTTTAACCGCAAGAGCCAAAAAGTGTATGTGGGACGAGTTGCTCCCTTGATTGTAAGCGGCTGGCAAGGCTGCTACCATCAGAGCGTGAAATTCCGTAAAACTTTTCTTGCAAAAATCACGATCGCCCTTGTTCTGGCTGCCTCCGCTGCTGTGTACGCCGCTGGTCCTGCATTGGTTTTGCCATCCGTTCCTTCTACTGTGGATTCAATCACGCCCGGTGAGTTGCGCATGCATTTGCAGTTCCTGGCCTCAAAGGAATTGGGCGGACGTTACACGCTCTCACCCGGTTTTGCCATTGCGGCGCGCTATCTAGCTTCACGCCTTGAGGCTTATGGTTTTAAAGGAGCGGGCGAGCATGGCGATTTTCTGCAGACCTTCCAGGTGATTTCATCCAAACCTGACAGTGCGAAAAGTTCGCTGGAGATTACGACTGGGAGCAAGACAAATAGCTACCACTTCGGCGACTTTTATATTGGAGCTGGAGGAATGGGCTCCGCTGAAGGGCAGGTTGTTTTTGTAGGCTCGGGAATCTCTTCGTCCGCCCAGAAGCATGACGACTATGCCGGGCTGGATGTAAAAGGAAAAGTTGTTTTAATCGTCCCTGGGACTCCTGCCGGCATTGATGGCAGTAAGCTGGAAGAAAATGAAAGTGGTGAGGGCGCGGCACAGGCCCACGGCGCTGTAGGATTGCTGCAATTACCACAACAGCGCATGCTGGAATTCATGAAGAACAAAAGCTTACAGGAGCGGATTGCCGGACGCGAAAGCGTGCGCCTGGCGCGCGACTCTGAAGGCAAGCTGCCTACCGTTACCCTGGGCCCGGCTCTCGCTGAAGAGATTATGTCTGCCATTGGGCTCGATCTGAAAAATGTGTACGACATGGGCCACAACCAGAAGCTGCAGCCCAAAAAACTGGACATGTCTGTAAAGATGAATGTCTCCATGCAGATGACTACCGTCAACACGCAGAACGTGGCTGCGGTTCTTGAGGGCACTGACCCCGTCCTGAAAAATGAGTACGTTGTATTCAGCGCTCACTATGACCATCTAAAGACCAGCCCGAGCGGGGAGATTTATCCCGGCGCGGACGATGACGGATCTGGAACCACCGCCATCCTGACGATTGCACATGCCATGTCGCTGGAGCGCCCGAAGCGCTCTGTATTGGTGATGTTTCATGCAGGCGAAGAGCTGGGCTTACTCGGCTCGGAATACAACACGGATTACGCGCCCGCAGTACCACTGGACAAAATGGTGGTCGATCTCAACATCGATATGATTGGCCGTTCCAAACCTGCTGGCGACCATGACGCAGCGGACGATCATCTCACCGATGCCAACAGCGTTTATTTAGTGGGATCGAACCGCATCAGCGGGGAACTGCACCAGCTGAGTGAAGAGACAAACTCGCAGTTTCAAAAACTGAAACTGGACTACTACTACAACAATCCTGATAATCCTGAACGAATTTACTATCGCTCAGACCACTGGAATTACGCCAAACATGGCGTGCCAGTCATTTTCTATTTTGATGGTGTCCACGTTGATTATCACCGTCCCACAGATACCGTGGACAAAATTGATTTCGAAAAAATGACGAAGATTACCCGGCTGGTATTTGAAACAGGGTGGCGGATCGCCAACCTGGATCACAGGTTGGCGACAACGCACTAATGGCTAGAAGATTTGATCGTCGTGATCTGTGCGACAGGCTTTTTGTCCTGCATATAAGTGTCCATCACAACTTCAAGCCGTTCGAAAAATGAGGACGGCTTGATTTCCGTGGTTGCAGATGCCGAGGGCTTGGGTGAGAGCGCCCGCACCAACTCATTTACGCGCTCCATGTGGCTGGCCTGCTGCTCCTGATTGGTTGCCGCGCCAGATTTTCCCGCGGCGTCTTCAGTGTAAAACCACAAAATACGCCGAAGCTGGTCCAGCTCAGCCTTGAAATCATTCAGCACCTGAACAGCCGTGGTATCTTCAAAAAATCTAGCAGCCCGGTTGTCTGTAGCAGGTTCGGTCAGTTCGCTGTGCATTTCTGCCTGAATCGCTTCAAGCTCACTCGCGACATTGCGAATCCTTTGCAAGATTGCGTTTTTTGCCTTCGGTTGACGTTGCCACGCACTCAATGTGGGACGGCGATGTGTGTTGCCGGTTGGTTTCATAGTGTTTTCTGGAATTCAGGTGTATCAACATAAAGCCTGTTCGCCTCAAAAGTAAGAGAAGATTTAGAAACGTTCCAAGTTAGATAATAAGAAAGAGAGTGCTTTAGGCTAGATCCGGCGTGCCAGAACCAGGGTGATGTCGTCAGGCTGCTCGGTTGAGCCAATCCAATCCTGGATGGCGGAAACTGCGTGCTCGGTGATTCTTTCCAGCGGCAGGTGACGGTTGGCAGCGATGACTTCGATGAGCCGTTCTTCGCCAAATTCTCCAAATTCATTTTCCGGCTCGGTAATGCCGTCACTAAAAGCGATAAAGATGTCACCCGGAAACAGTTCCACTGTTTCCTCTTCGTAAACGCAATCGTTGAATAGACCAACCACTGTGCCTCCGGTTTCCAGGCGGCGTACGGAGCCATCTGCGGCAATCACGATCGGCGGAAGGTGGCCTGCATTCGAATAAGTCAGGCGGCGCTTCAGGTCGTCATAAAAGCCCAGAAAGAGCGTGGCATACTTTTCCGGCTGCGTGCTTTGGAATAGATGCCGGTTCAAAAGCCAGAGCATCTGAGCGGGAGAAGGCGGAGCCACGTGGGCCTCAATGGCGGCTACGCGGCTGGTTGTGCCGTAAGCGGCAATGGCGCCCACTGAGAGAAGTTGTTCCTGCTCGTAGGCACGAACCGCCGAATGAATGGTCGCCATCAGCAGGGCGGCAGAGATACCTTTACCGCTGATGTCGCCCACTGCTATGCCTACCTGATCAGGGCCATAGGAAAGAAAGTCGTAATAATCGCCACTGACAATGCGCGCGGGGCGGCAGACGCCGTAAAGCTCCAGCGTGCTTGTTCCGGCAATGTCTTGCGGAAAGAGTTGTGCCTGCACTTCATGGGCAATTTCCAATTCGCTTTGCAGGCGCTCTTTTTCTTTTTGCTCAACAATCAGCCGCTCCAGATTGGTCGTCATGGAGTTGAAAGAAACCTGAAGTGCCGCCAGCTGGTCTTTTTCCCGCACCTGAATCCGATGGGTAAAATCGCCGCGGTTGATGTGCTGTGTTGCTTTATACAAGTTCGCGACCGAGTATGTGATCTTGCGCGTGAGTCGCATGCCGATCATCAATGCGACCAACACCACAATCGCGAAGGCAATAGCTGATGCCACCAACAGCAATCCAATGCCGGCGCTCCATATGGACATTGACTCTGACAGGTTAGAAAGCACGGTGGAAAGCCGCGTACCGCCAGAGAGAAACAAATTTGGTTCCGACTCACCGGTTTCCCAGTTGGTGGATTGGATCAATCCGCCAAAGCGAAACTCCCAATCAAAATGGCGCTTCGGCTCGGGTACAACACCCGCGCTGACGTTGCCTTGCCTGGAACCGATTTGCTCCAGCGTGAGCGCTCCCAGCTTGCTGGCCACTCTGCCAAGCAGATGCTGGTTGAAAGGAACGGTAGAAACCACCATGGACGGGCCATGCGAAGTTTCCAGAGAGTTAGCCGCTCGCAGGCATATCTCACCATGGTCAAAAACCAGCCCGGTAAATCCCGGCTTTAACCATGATGGAACGGCTGTTTGTTGCATCACTAGAATTCTTCTGCCGGGGAAAGAATCATCCATGGCAGCGATTTGTCCCGGAATTCCCGCGTGGCGCTGCATCTCTTCAATGGCCGCAAGATTAGCGGCCGTCAGGCGCTGCTCCTGTCCACGGATTTCTGAGACTGTAAGAAAAGTAGCCAGATGTTGCATTACCAGCCAGCCAGCTCCAAATGTCATTACGGCCATCAGTCCCACTGGCAGCGCGCCTATAAATAGATACGTAACAATCAGGCGGTTGCGTACACTCCACATCACATGCGTTCTGAACCAGCGGATAGCCAGGATGAGGATCAGTATGAAAAGAAGAAATCCCAGGAATGTGGTCCACCCTGCAATTGAAGCAGCGGTTTGCGTGGAGCCCGCGAGTTGGAATAGCCACTCCAGCAGAAACAGAATTGCTTCCGTGCCTGCCATATAGGCAGTAGTCAACGCCAGGCGCGTTCGCGGAATCATGCCTGCGGACGCCAGTTTGCGTGTGATTGTGGACCAGACTGCCAAGATTCACCGATTATATCGGTTCATGGCGCGTGGGTTTAAAGGAAAACAAAGCCTTAAGCTGTCTAGCCTAAAGCCTGAATCAATTCATTGTGGAAGTGATTGTTATAGGCCAGGCTCAGGCCGCTGGCTGCCGTTTTGAGCCGTTCGTAAGAGCCAACCGCGTCAATGCCAAACAATTTGCGCAAAGAGGGAAGACTAGGGGTCGGCAAGAGAAACTTAAAAGGAAAAGGGAGCACGAGCCATAGCTTCAATTTTGCCAGGGCCAAAAAAGAATAAAGGCGGAACTCTGTGGCCGCCTGCACTAACTCCTGCGCCAGCAACTGCCTGCTGGTTGCAGACTCCTCGTCATCCTTAAGCGCTTCCATGTTGCCCCATTCAATGAGCACCAATGCGTTATGCGACATGCGCAAGAGATACTCTCGCATCAGATGAATTCGCCTGCGCTGCCAATCAGCAAATTCAACCGGCGGCATGCGTAGCCGGAAATTCGCTTCCTGTGCGGGATCCATAAGTGATTCCAATTCCTGGGGGGTAGCAGTACGGAGAAAAGGGGTTACATCGTCAATGGTGCGTTTGGGGTGCTTGCCCAGAAACTGAATGGCTGTATATATGGCAAAGAGTAGCAGAATGCCAACCAGAGATATTACGATGAGGTCGAACGTCATCTGCCTAGAATGCCTTTCACTGTCTGTGTGTGCCTCTTGAGTTCAGCAATCATTTGTTCTGGTGTCAGATTGGAATCCCAGCTTGCCGTAAGCTGTGACGGTTCCTCTCTGAGAAACGTAGCCAACCAAACTGCTACACCAATAATGTACGACAAAGGGGTGGCAATCCTGAACACCCGATCTATATTTGTTCCGAATTCGGAACGGAGTATAAAGGCAACAAGAGATCCAGCTGCAGCAATGCCAAATCCTAAAACGATGCCAAAGGCATGTTGTCGCCACCGCATGTGAAAGAAGCGAACAAGCAGAATAAATAGGCAAAAGATGGCGAATTGCAGGAATCCAATAGCGATTTCAAGCGAAAGTAATGTTACCGCTAACAGGCTGTGATTGGCTGGACGAAAGAATACAGCTCTGACAAGCGCTATAAGTACTATCAAAATTCCTATTGCCGGAAACGACATTCTGAACCAATGGAAGGAGTAAAAGTTTCTGAACACGGAACGGAAAGACTCTTGCAACGCCAGAAAAGTGAGAACAGCGGAAAAAACCTCGCTTATCCAGTAAATATAAAAGTAGAGCTTGACATGGCTGCTAGTCGCACTGGCAATCATTGTGCTAACTACCGAAAATCCGACATAAGCGCAAAAAATTGGAAATTGCCGATGACCTTTGACCGTGATCATTCGTAAGAACAAGCAAAACTGCAGGGCCGTTCCGACAACCGCCAATGCTAGTTCACCTTGATTCATAAGGAAATGAGTGGCCAGCTTAACCCAGCCACTCATTGCTGGCAAATTTAATTCAGGCTAACAGGCGGAATAGGTGGCGGCAAGGGCCCCATTTGAGCCGAACTCGCACCCATCAATAACAACGTGACCAGCAAAAGACGAACGGCAGTTTTATGCATACTTCCTCCTTTAGAGTTTTCTTGGCGGCTGTTATTAAACAGCCGTGATTTAAATATTTTTGGCCCCATAAAACCTATCGGTGGATCAGGCAAAACCGTTGGGGACGGACGGGTACTGCGGGGATTTTACTGCTTGGGGAAGACAAGATGTAGCCATTCTGGTAAAAAGAAACAAAATTTGAAAAATCTGGCAAAAAAAATCAACTGAATTCCAAATCTTCCTCATCCTCAGGCATATTGGGCTCAGCCGCCTCCGGCGTGAAAT
>DASZMF010000705.1:0-11367 GCA_035552035.1 Candidatus Angelobacter sp. | reverse complement strand
ATTAGTAATTAGAACTGAAAGCATTTTAAGAATGAAAGCACCGCTGGCAATGGCGGTGCTTTTTTTTTACGACGAAACAAGTGCAGATTCGGGAATCAGACCATATAATTCCAAGTCTATGGATACTGACAGCATTCTTGAAGAACTGACCCAGCAGCGGGACCGCGTGGTTGCGGCTATTGAAGCATTGAACGGGGGCGGAACACGCAAAGCCTCTTCCTCAAAACCTGGCAAATCACGCGGCAAGATGAGTGAAGCTGGTAAAAGGCGTATATCTGAACGCATGAAAGCCCGTTGGGCAAAGGCGAAAAGGGCCGGTAAGAACGCTCTTTAATCTTGTCGCTTTGGTCAGCTCCGAATGCGAGGTAGCCTGCCTGTTCTATTTTGGTACCCCAAATCTTAGCAATCCCGGATAAGAGCAGGGGCTGGTGAGAAGACCATAATAATAAGGTTGGGAATCTCGACAGAAAGCGTGCCACGCTTCTTAGTCAGAAATTGCAGCAAAGATTTCGTCCGGGTTCCAGCACAAATTTAAATGATTAGGTGCCGGGAACCATGAGCCTTGCCAATAGCTTTCTCGCAGCTTTTGTCTGCATGATTGGTTCGTTTTTCATGCAGACGGCTGATTCAAGTCCGCTAGCCGTGGTTGAAGGTTCAGTCATCAACAAGCTCTCGGGTGCCCCGGTGAAAAGCGCCCATGTCATCTATACCAGAATCACTTCTGGATCTGGTGGAACGGTCTCGCCTATCAGTGCAGATACTGACGCCGGCGGTAATTTCAGCCTTCATCTTGCGCCCGGAACATATCGGCTGTGGGTGGAACGAAACGGATTTGCGCGGCAAATCTATGGTGCACTTTCTCCTGCTGGTGAAGGAACCAACCTTACCCTGGTGGCTGGCCAGCAGCTTTCTCAAATCATCTTTCGCCTTGTCCCACAAGGAGCGATCGCGGGCCGTGTAGTGGATGAAGACGGCGATCCAATACAGTCCGTTGGAATTCAGGTGCTGCGTTTCAGCTATTCCAACGGACATCGCCAACTAGTTTCAGTTGCGGGATCGAGCTCAAATGATCGCGGCGAGTATCGCGTTTTCGGTCTGCCAGCCGAGCGCTATCTGCTCCAGGCATCATTGCCGAATTCTCCTATGTCCAGACCTTTTGAGTCTGGTGCGCTCGTTCCAGAAGTGCAGGACGCCTACGCTGCCAGCTACTATCCGGGCGTTATCGACGTAGATTCGGCAACTCTAATTTCACTCAGTGAAGGCAGTGACCTGTCAGACGTTAATTTTCAGCTTCACAAAGTCCACGCTCTAAGCCTTCGCGGACGCCTATCAAGCCCGATCAATAAATTTTCTTCCAGTCAGATACAAGTAGTGCTGGCGCACAGTGAAAATGGAATGGCTTCTTATATCAGCCGCGCTTCTGCCTATGTTGATTCCGCCACGGGAAAATTTGAAATCCATGGAGTCTCGCCCGGATCTTATCTGTTGGTGGCTTCACAGCTTTTCGCCGGTCATCCATTCGGAGGACGTGTGCCGATTGAAGTAAATGCCGCACCGGCGAGAGAGGACGTATCTCTTCCGCTCTCAGCGGCGTTCGATATTGTCGGCATGGTGGAACTGGAAGGGGCGCCGCGTGGAAACGTGCCGAATATCACCGTTCGGTTGGTACCATCAGAAGGATTGGCGATCGGTCCGCAGCCTGCGAGCAAAGTCTCGGCAGATGGAAGCATTCGTTTCTCCGGTGTCACGCCAGGGCGCTGGATGCTTGTTATTGATTCATTGCCTGAAGGGCTTTGGCTAAAAAGTGAAAGCTTTGCAGGGAATGAAGTGGTGGCCGGCGAACTAAATCTCACTGAGAACGCTCGCGGACAACTCCGCATTGTGCTGGCAGGCAACGGTGCACAAATTGCTGGCACAGTTACTGCCAATAACCAGCCCGCGCCAGCCATAGTCGTGCTGGTGCCGGAAGCTCCCGAACTGCGTAATGCCCACCAGATGTATCGAGTTACCAACGCAACTGAGCGCGGACTATTCACGCTCAAAGACGTACGGCCCGGATCCTATAAGCTGTTTGCCTTCCAGGAAATAGAGCCATTCGAATGGTTCGATCCAGAAGAGCTGAAGCTGGTAGAAGACATGGGATTGTCCATCACCGTTGCAGAAGGTGAGAGTGCTCTCCGCGATATTGTAGCTATACCGCCCGAAACTCTTCTTCCTCGCTAAAACAATAAAGCCCAGTATCTGCAGGCTATATCACGCGACAAGTATGTATACATCGCTGCAAGCAGCATTTTAAGCCCATTTTGGGATCGCCAAAGATTAGCAATCGCGGAGAAGACACGCGAATGGGTGCACAGCTTTAATAGTGATTCAACAAGGAGCATAAACAAATGAATTATCGTTTGAGCAGTAAATCGCGGCTGTTTTTCGTTCTGTCTTTCACCTTGCTGGTGATTTTCTCGCTGCCTCTATCAGCGCAAACCCCTCCAGGCGGCTACGATCTACTTCAAACCGGCTCAGGTGCTGCAATTGATTTGAGCAGCGCAGGGTTGGGCAATGTAGCTTTGCAGGGTGTGCCGATCCAAACCTCTACCGGATCAACGGATACGATCATGCATCGTACCCAGAATGTGAGCGGCACGAATCCGATTCCGGTTGAAGTGACGGCGATTTTTATGAAAAGCGCCAGCAGCGTTACCTTCATGGGACAGTCAGTGGATGTTTATGTGACGCTCAATAATTCTGGTGGAAATATTCCCACCAGCGTAGTGCCTCAGCCAGATGCGCTTTCCGCATCCGGCGGCAATGTAACGCCGACTTCCGGTAGCACGTTTAATTCCAGCATTACAGTCAACGCGGATGTGATCTTTGTAAAAGCTGGAACAAGCGTGACAAACTCAGCGAATTATGTGGCTCATCAACCGGCTCCTGCCATTACCCTAACTTCCTCTGCTTCCACCTATAGCTCCGCACCGCCTTCCGGCTATCCTTCATCCACAACGTATCCTTCTGGTGGCTTTTATCCCCGGCCAGTACACACCGGTCCACACCCGGTAATTCCAAGCACGTGCAATCCACCAAACAGCACGCAGCCAATTTCCGGTGCAGTTGCCAAAGGCGGCAGCCAGCCGCAACCGCAGTTTGCTGTTAAAGCCTGTCTCACGAGTGCAATCGCACAGTGAGTCACTGAAGGCTGAGGGGGCGCAGGTCTTTTAACTGCGCCTTTCTTTTCCGTTTGAGAGAGTTTATTTCAGGAATATTTTGTTTGCTCGATTCAGTTTCTTCACCGCAAATCCCACGTAGTTATACTCGGCCATCATTGAATCGTGTGTCTTGTTCATTTCATTTCGGGAAAATTCAGCAGAAAATTATTAAAGTTTTAAATTTTTTCTTGCTAACTTCTTTCATGGCGAGTTATTTTGTCAACCTCAAGTGCCGAGGTTCTTCCGGAACCTGAAACATTTGAGACGGCCATAAAGGTCGTTTCGACAACAGCTAGTAAGACTTCGACAACTCACGTTTCCCGAGTACCTGATCGAAGCTGCGCCACTTCACTCTCACCAGGTTGGAATCATCACTTTGTAAGTGACAGGGCGAAGCTGCATCCACACTGCGGTAAGGTCTGACCCTCTGAAAAGAGCGTTTCCCCGTGTCTCTATATTCTTTGCCATTCGATCCAAGTTGCCCCCATTGGTTTGTCTTGTATGTTCGAGCGAACCAGGAGAAAAAAACTGCGTTGCGCCTCACAAACAATGACGTTGAACATTTTTTCCCTTGCTATCGATCAGTGCGCCAATGGAAAGACCGGCGCGTAACTTTGGAAATGCCGCTTTTTCCCGGATATATTTTTGTGCGCCTGCCTTTTATTGATCGCGTAAAAGTGCTAAGTCTGCCGCACGTGGTGGATATGGTTGGAGGTAAGAACGCTCCAGCAATTGTCTCGTCTGAAGAAATTGACTGCATAAAAAAAGGTGTTGAATTCGGCAATGCCACACCGCACTCCGCGTTGGTGGAAGGCCAGCCTGTGGTTATCACTTCCGGAGTTCTGTGCGGAATGCAGGGAACTCTATTGCGTAACCAGAACAACACGCGCGTTGTTGTCGCAATTAATTCCATTGCGCGCAGCTTCGCCGTGGATGTTGACATCTCGTGCCTGAAGCCGACGGGAGAATTCCTTCCGCAAGAGCGCAAAGCCGTTTGATATTCAGTACCAAATCTCTACCGTCCGCAAGATGAGTTCGGATTTATGCCTGTACTAATTCACCGATTCTTGAAGATTGATGGTCGGGAAGTGCAGTTTGAGCGCCGCGGATTCACTTGTTCAAATCCAGAGATTCAGGCGCGCCTGGAAAATATTGGGGAAGTTTTTCTGCAGGGGTATCACGCTGCTCTTCAGAAAGACTATCAAAACATATTGGCGGAAAATCTAAACCACATTGACCAGCAACAGCAGGGTTTTGCTTATGAAGGCGCAGCCATGGCGCTTGCTCTTGTTGATGGAATGAGTTTTCGGGGGGATGCTTTTCCACGTTTTCTCGCAGGCGTCGGCAAGCAACACATATTTATGCTTCATGTCGGAGCAGGATGGGCTTATGCCAGGCTGCCATGGATGCGCCGCCGCATTGAAGCTGTCATCCAAAAACTTCACCCGGTTCTGCGCTGGCTTGTGCTCGATGGTTACGGTTTCCATGAAGGCTATTTTTATGGCAGCCAGCAGCAACGCTTAAGGGACTCACTTGCACGGCTCTCTCTGAATGCACGCCACGTCTTTTATCAGGGACTGGGGCGGAGCCTGTGGTTTTCTACTGGCGCGGACGGAGAAAAGATTCGCAATGGTATTTCGCACTTTCAGTTGCTCTACCACAACGATGCATGGAGCGGCATAGGGCTAGCGTGTGCTTATGCCGGCGGTATCGCACAAAATGAAATCGCAGAGTTACGCCGCTACTCTGGCGCACATGTATCGGCACTGGCGCAGGGAGCGGCGTTTGCCGCCAAAGCCCGCCAGCTTGCGGGCAATCCTGCCGAGCATACTGAAAATGCTTGTGCCATTTTGTGTCAGATGCACGCCGAAGAAGCCGCCGCGCTGTGCGATGCAACATTTCTGCAGATAGATCTGCTTGGTTCCTGCCCCTACCAACACTGGCGTGATCTGCTGCAAAAGCTGCTTTCATCTTCTTCAGAGAATTTCATGCGAGGTAAGCCACATGAGCCCAGCCTATCTTCCACATTGGTTGCAACAAAATCTCACTAAGATCGCCGCTTTATTGCTGGTGATTTTTCTCTTCTTTCAAGCCAGGGTGCCGGGTATTTCCGCCAGCGAGACTGTTCGTCTGGCCAGCCGTTTTCATTTTGCGGCTTATGCCTTTCCTCTGGATAGCAGCGCTAAAGTTAAGACCGTCCGCGCCGTTCATCCGAGCTTGAAACGGATTTCAGCGTGGATTTCATCGGTTGGAGCAGCCGTGGCTGTGGGTGACCTTGATGGCGATGGCCTATCCAACGATGTTTGTCTGGTCGATCCTCGTACTGACCAGGTAAAGATTCAACCGGCGCCCAGCACTGGAAACCGCTATCAGCCTTTTGAACTCAAACCTGTTCGCATGGACTCTGCCACCATGGCGCCGATGGGCTGCCTGATAGGCGATCTTAATGAAGATGGCTTGTTGGATGTTGTGGTTTATTACTGGGGCCGTACGCCTGTGGCATTTCTAAGGAAAGGCGGCACACCGGGACGTGCGGCTCAGTTGCATGCGGAAGATTACGTTCCGGTAGAACTTGTTCCTGGCGAAGAGCGCTGGTATTCCAACGCAGGCCTTTTTGCTGATGTTGACGGAGACGGCCATCCTGACCTGATCATTGGCAATTATTTCCAGGATGGAGCCCGCATTCTCGATGCTTCCGCAACCGGCACCGAAGTGATGCATAACACCAAATCGCGGTCATTCAACGGCGGCGCAAAGCACGTTCTTCTGTGGAAAGATGCGGGCACCGGAGACAATGCTTTCGTCCATTTTGACGAAGCGAAAAATGTTTTTCCGCCTGAAGTGGAACATGGCTGGACTCTCGGCGCTGGCGCAGCTGACCTCGATGGGGATTTGCTTCCTGAAATTTACTTCGCCCACGATTTTGGGCCAGACCGTTTGCTGCACAACGTCTCCACTCCGGGGCATGTCGCGTTCACGCTTCTGCAAGGGCGTCGTGGCTTTACTACTCCGGCCTCAAGCGTTCTGGGAAAGGATTCTTTCAAGGGGATGGGCGTGGATTTTGCTGACATAAACGGCGACGGCATTCCAGATATCTTTGTTAGCAACATTGCCGACGATTACGCGCTGCAGGAAAGCCATTTCTTATGGATGAGCACTGGCGACAAAGAACCCATTGGCCATGGTCAAGCGCCATATGTGCAAGCCAGTGAGCGGCTTGGCGTCGCGCGCAGTGGCTGGGGATGGGATGCGCGCATGGCTGATTTTGATAATGACGGCAAACTGGAAATTGTGCAGGCGCTCGGCTTTGTGAAGGGCAAAATCAACCGTTGGCCTGAGCTTCAGTCCCTGGGCACATCCAATGACAGCCTTGTCAGCAATCCTCGACTGTGGCCCGGATTTCGTCCTGGAGACGATGTAAGCGGCAGCAATGAGACTGCCTTCTTTGTTGAAGGTGCTGACCATCGTTTTCACAATGTAGCTGCCGAAGCTGGAGTTGCCGCGAACCTGCTTGGTCGCGGTATTGCTCTGGCAGATGTGGATGGTGACGGGCGGCTTGACTTCATCATCGCCGGTCAATGGGGCGATTCCTATCTTTATAAAAATGAAAGCGCCGGCACGGGCGCCTTTTTAGGTTTGCATCTTTTATTACCAGTTAAAGGCGGTCCATCAGCATTTCATGTGCGTGATGGCCATCCATCCACTGACTTATATGGCAGGCCTGCTTTCGGCGCCAGCGTAAGCGTGGAGCTTCCGGGTGGGCGCAAATTCTTTGGACAAGTCGATGGCGGAAGCGGACACTCCGGGAAGCGCAGCTCTGATCTTCACTTTGGATTAGGCCAGATCAGTCCTGACACACCGCTGAAAGTTGACATCGCATGGCGCGATGGATCAGGCAAGATCGAGCGCAGAACCGTATGGCTCAAACCTGGCTGGCATTCCGTAGAGCTTGGCTCATAAAGCTGGAAATCGCGCACAAACATAAAGGAGGAACAAATGACCTACGCAACACTCAATTTCTATCCGCGCAAAGACCCAAGAATGCGTTTCTTCGCTTTGTGGTATTTCACAAGTTTGCTGATCCTCTGGACAATTCTGGGAGACACTGTTCTTGGCTTTGAGCAATCTTATGCACAGCCCATTGTGGCAGTTTTGGCTGCATGCGCTGTCGCATTTGGATTAGAAGGTCTGGATGCATGGAGCAACCGCAGAACGCCACGCTTTGCCGGCAACTGGATAAATGCCGTGAACTTCCTGCCGCCTTGCATTATTCCTGGACTTGCTTGCGCCATGTTGATCTACGCGAACGAGCGGCTCACGCCCATTATTTTTGCTGCTGCTTTATCAATTGCCTCAAAGATGCTTTTCCGCGCACCCATCGGCAATGGGCAGACGCAGCATATCTTTAACCCGTCGAATCTGGGAATTACCGTGACCCTGTTTCTGCTTCCGGCTGCTGGGCTGGCGCCGCCGTATCAGTTCACTGAGAACGTAACCGGATTCTGGCATTGGGCCATTCCAGCATTCATCCTGGTCACCGGCGCCATCATCCACGGAAAATTTACCGGACGCCTTCCTCTGGTACTGGCTTGGTTCGTTGCATTCGCAGCACAAGCCGCTATACGTAGTTATATTTTTAACGCGCCGCTGGCTGTGCCATTCCTGCCAATGACCAGCGCCGGCTTCATCCTGTTTTCGCTTTACATGATCCCTGATCCGGCCACAACGCCGATCAAACCATTGCGCCAGATTCTATTCGGGATAAGCGTAGCCACGATTTACGCGTTGCTGTTTGTAGAACACATCGTCTTTGGCCTGTTCATCGCGCTTGCCCTCACGAGTGCCAGCAGAGGCCTTGGACTTCATGGATTTGCTTTGTGGAGCCGCAGGAGCACGCGCAAGGCACAAGTCGCAGTCGAAGCTGAAATTCCTCAAACAGTGAGCATAGCTTCTTAAAAATAAAGGGTCCCCAACAATGCCTCAAATCGCAATTATCGGAATGGCTTGCCGTTATGCGGAATCCCGGTCTCCTGCCCAGTTATGGGAGAATGCGCTGGCGCAGCGGCAGGCCTTCCGCCGAATTCCGCGCGCACGGTTGAATCTTTCTGACTATTCACCCGGTCAAAACGACGACTACATCACAGCGACAATGGCAGCGGTGCTGGATGATTATGAGTTTGATCGCTCGCGGTTCCATGTTTCCCAAAATGCCTTTGCATCTACGGATCTCACCCACTGGCTCGCCCTCGACGTTGCATCACAGGCTCTTGCTGACGCCAAGTTGCTTCATGCGACAGCGGATCAGCGAGAGCGCACCAGCGTCTACGTGGGAAATTCGCTTACCGGAGAATTCTCTCGCGCCAACTTGATGCGCTTGCGCTGGCCCTACGTGCGCCGTGTACTGGCCGCTGCGTTACGAGAAAATAAAAATTGCGCTCCAGAAGATATGGAAGACTTAGTCGCCAGAATTGAAACTCTCTATAAAACTCCTTTCCCTGCAAACAATGAAGAATCTCTGGCTGGCGGCCTTTCCAACACCATTGCGGGAAGAATCTGTAATTATTTTGATTTTCACGGCGGCGGATACACCGTGGATGGCGCGTGTGCATCCAGCCTGCTTGCTATCACTACGGCCTGTTCCGCCTTGCAAAGCGGCGACGTAGATATTGCCATTGCCGGCGGCATTGATCTCAGTCTTGATCCTTTTGAACTTGCGGGCTTCTCCAGCCTTGGCGCTCTTGCTAAAGACAAGATGCGCATTTTTGACGCGCACTCTTCGGGCTTCTGGCCTGGTGAAGGATGCGGCATGGTTGTGTTGATGCGCCATGAAGATGCTCTTGCGCGCCATCATTCGCCTTATGCTGTGATTCGTGGCTGGGGCGTATCGTCAGATGGACAGGGCGGCATTACGCGCCCTGAAGTTGCCGGGCAGATATTGGCGTTGCGCCGCGCCTATGCAAGAGCTGGATATGGGATCGATTCTGTCAGTTACTTGGAAGGCCACGGGACAGGAACTTCCATTGGTGACACAACTGAGTTGCAGGCTTTGTCGCAAGCCATGCGTGAAGCTGGTTCAGCGGCTCGTTCGGCGGCGTTAGGATCTATCAAAGCAAATATTGGGCATACAAAAGCCGCTGCGGGAGTAGCAGGGCTCATCAAGGCGACCATGGCAGTCCGTGCCAGAATTCTGCCGCCTATTACAGGGTGCGATCATCCTCACGCCGAGCTCACGTCAAACTATGCCAGGCTGAGGGTACTGCGCGAGGCCGAACTCTGGCCAAATGGCGGGCCCGCGCGCGGGGGGGTGAATGGTTTTGGTTTTGGCGGAATCAACGTGCACGTTACGTTGGAAGCCGCGGACAATGTGATGCGGAAAAATTTTATTCCAGCAGAAGTAGAACAACTTTCATCTGTCCAGGATTGCGAGCTGTTTCTTTTTGCTGCCGGCAACACCGATGAACTTTCTGGATTGCTGGCAGATGCGCTCGAGTTTGCCAGCGAGATTTCATATTCCGAGCTTGTCGATTTAGCAAGTGCTCTCGCAAAGCAAGCTGATTCCACCACTGGCGATGAACTATTCCGAGCCGGTTGCGTGGCGTCCTCGCCCAGTGAACTGGTTGCTGCGCTGGAAAAATTGCTCGCTTGGTGTGAAGACGGAATCGACCGGCAAATAGACGTACAGGCGGGAGCCTTTTTCAGCACACCCATCTCATCGCCGCGGATAGGATTTCTATTTCCGGGACAGGCGTCTCCGGTTTATACCCATGGCGGAATATGGGCGCGGCGGTTTCCAGCGCTGCGTGATCTATACACACGCGCGCGTTTGCCGCAGATCCAAAGTATTGATACGCAAACTGCGCAGCCCTGTATCGCAGCTGCATCACTCGCCGGCCTTCATGTGCTCAATTTGTTTGGGGTAGCAGGAACAGTCGCGGTAGGGCACAGTCTGGGTGAAATCATTGCATTGCATTGGGCTGGAGCTTGTTCAGAAGAAGCGCTGATGCGGATGGTCCACGCGCGCGGAAAAGCCATGGCAGAATCAGGTGATCCTTCTGGCGCAATGGCATCTATACGCGCCAGCCGTGAGGATGTTGTGCGCAGAATCAACGGTGACGGACTTGTTGTAGCAGCCTGTAACGCGCCTTTGCAGACGGTTGTCTCCGGCGAAACTGTTGCCGTAAAGCGGTTTACGGAAAAACTGCATTTGCATGGTATTACCGCTACCATGCTGCCGGTTTCGCACGCATTTCATTCTCCGCTGGTTGCGGGCGTGGCATCTACATTTGCTGAACATCTCAACTCGTATCAATTTGCGGACCTTGGCAGGAATGTGGTTTCTACGGTTACCGCGGCGCCGCTGGCATCGACCATCGACTTAAAAGCTCTTCTATCTGATCAAATTACCAAGCCTGTTTTATTTGCGGATGCGCTCAAGTCTGCGGCTATGCAAGCGGATTTCTTTTTGGAGGTTGGGCCGGGTACGGTTTTGTCTGGCATCGCCGCAGAATGTATAGACAAGCCAGTAATTGCTCTGGATGCAGGCGGTGAATCTTTGCGTGGCCTTCTTTCTGCCGTGGGAGCGGCATTCGTCTTTGGTACGAATGTGCGTATATCGCAGCTTTATGAAAAGCGCTTTGCCCGCCCTATTGATATTAAAAAGAAACGCTCGTTTTTGGCGAATCCCTGCGAGACAGTTCCAGAGACGGTGGAAGCAGTCCCTCGCAGTCGTTCCGCTGCAGTTCCGGCCATTGCTGCGCGCCCAGAGATGGGAGCGGGAAGTTCTGCCCTTGAAGTGCTGCTCAGCCTGGTGACGCAGCGAACTCAGCTGCCGGTCGACGCAATCAAGCCTGAGCACCGGTTCTTAACTGATCTGCATTTAAGCTCCATCACGATTAGTCAGATCATTTTGGAAACGGCCAGCCATCTGTCACTGCCGGCGCCGGTAACGCCGGCTGAGTTCACGAACGCCACGCTTGCGGAAGCAGCCGAGGTTTTGGAGGGGCTTCGTCTACACACGAGAGAGTTGCCGGCTGAAAAATATCCTGCTGGCATTGATTCATGGATCAGGACTCTGGGCATAGAGTTGGTGGAAAAGCCATTACCGATTTCATCTTTCCATTCATCCGGCAGATGGGAAGTAACAGGAATGACAGGATTGGAAGAC
>DASZMF010000704.1:0-6895 GCA_035552035.1 Candidatus Angelobacter sp. | reverse complement strand
CAGGTCAGCCTTAAAGCTCAAAAAAGCTATACATTGCCTTGAAAGCGCGGATTACAGAAAAATGTTAGGGAATATGGCGCTGATACTTAATAGTTTCTGAATATCTATGGATATGGGTAAAGCTAGATTGAGAATAGATGGCTAGAAAATCAAGAACTATCGGGTTACTTTTGCCGAAGCCTCAGGGTATTCACCTTGCAGGTTGCGTTGTTGACTGGTAGCATGCTTTCGGAAGGAGCTATATGGATACGCAGCAGATCATCTCGGAGTTAGAGTCAGAGAGGGACCGCCTGGAGCAGGCCATTTCCGCTCTTCGTGGTTCTTTGGGCAGTCGTCGTGGCGTTGCCCCGGCGGGTACAGGCAGGCGTGGGCGTCGTCGTTTGAGTGCGGCCGCGAAAAGGCGCATTTCAGAAATGATGAAAAAACGCTGGGCTGAAAGAAAAAGAGCTGCTAAAGCAGCCTAAAAGCAGTGTGAGGCAAGTAGAAATAAGGTATAAAGCGGGCCGCTAACCATGCGGCCCGCTTTATTTGTGGCACAGAGCCCCTTGCCGCCGTCTTTATTTTTTCTTTATACCTACCCTGTTGTGCGCGCACTGTCAGAGTTCCTGAATCTGCAACGTTTGCAGAAGAAGCTTCATGACCGCTGGTGGTCGGCTATAATTCTGCGCTTGGGTGCCATGTGAGGTGCCGAGTGCGACGCCAGATTCTACTGTTATTTATTTTGATTACCAGCATGACTTACAGAGCTTCAACCCAGGACCGATCCTACGGCCGCTCCGTGGTAATTACGGACAAGGGCATTGTCGCCACCAGCCATTATCTGGCTTCGCAAGCCGGCGCGCAGGTGCTGGCCAGAGGCGGATCCGCCATGGACGCGGCTATCGCTGCGAATGCCGTGCTTGGCGTGACAGAGCCAATGATGAACGGTATTGGCGGCGATCTTTTCCTGATTTATTGGGATGCCAAGGCCGGCAAGCTTTACGGCCTCAACGCCAGCGGATGGGCGCCTCGCAAGCTTACGATTGAATTTCTCGCGCAGCACGGTATTACCACCATGCCGCATGATGGCATTCAGAGCGTTACCGTCCCTGGGGCCGTGGATGGCTGGAGCCAGGCACACAAACGTTTTGGACGATTGGCCTGGAAAGAACTGTTCACGCCTGCCATCTACTATGCTGACCATGGTTATGCAGTGCCTGAAATTATCCAGGATTACTGGATTGACGAAGAGGCCAAGCTGCGTAAGACTCCAGAGGCCACGCGCGTATTCTTGCCCGGAAACAAAGTCCCGGAACTTGGCGCAAAGTTCACCAATCCAGATGTTGCCAAGGCTTTGCATCTGATTGCTGAAAAGGGCCGCGACGCTTTTTACAAAGGCGAAATTGCCCAGGCGCTTGTGAGCACCTCAACCGCATTGGGCGGCACAATGGAACTGCAAGACCTGGCCGATTTCTCATCCGAGTGGGTTGAGCCCATCTCCACTGACTATCGTGGCTGGAAGGTCTATGAGCTTCCGCCCAACGTGCAAGGCATGGCTGCTCTGGAAATGCTCAACATCATGGAAAAATTCCAGCCTGATAAAGCTGGCCCCAAAGGCGCGGTTGAGCTGCACAAAAAGATTGAGGCCATGAAGCTGGCTTATGCGGACCTCTATCGCTATAACGCTGATCAGCGCTTTGCCAAAGTGCCGGTGATGGGCCTGCTTGATAAAGCTTACGCCGCCGATCGCGCTGCAAAGATCGATCCTGACAAAGCCAATTGCAACCCTGGCGCAGGACATCCCGCAACCAGTGACACAACTTATCTCGCTGCCGTTGATAAAGAGGGCAACATTGCTTCAGTCATCCAGAGCAATTATTCAGGCTTTGGTTCTGGCGTAGTGGTGCAGGGGATGGGATTTGCCTTGCAGAATCGTGGCGCTCTGTTTTCCCTTGACGTCACACACCCGAATGCGCTTCAGCCGCGAAAGCGTCCGTTCCATACCATTATTCCGGCATTCATGGAGCGCGGTGACGTGCATATTGGCTTTGGCATTATGGGCGGAGCCAACCAGCCATTGGCGCATGCACAATTTGTTTCGAACTTTGTTGATTATGGAATGAGTATCCAGGGTGCGCTGGAAGCGCCGCGTTTTACCGTGACCAGCGGCCAGGTAAGCTGCGATATTTTGATTGAGTCGCGGGTCACACCAGAGGTGATTCAGACGTTACGGCAGAAAGGCCATAATCTGATTGTCCGCGGAGAATACACGGCGCTCATGGGACGCGGCCAGGCTGTGATGCATAACTCAAAGACAGGCATGAACTCAGCGGCATCTGATCCGCGCGCCGACGGTTCAGCCGAGCCAGAGCCGGTGGAATTTGGCAAATGAGAGAGCTCGGAGATTTGGTAAGTTAGTAAATTAGTAATTTGGTAATTGAAAAAGCTAAATTATTTTAGCCGTCTATAAAGCTTTAGCTGACAAGAACCTTTCTGTTCTGACTTTACCAACTTACCAAATTACTCATTTACCCGTTCCCTAGACGTGTTCTTCTATCGGCGAGATCATCGGCATCAGCAACACTGGCGCTTTCATAAACTCAAAGCGATTGATAACTTCCACGGCCTTCAAGACAGTGGTTTCCAGCGTCGGCTCCAGCGTAATCACAAATGAGAGCCGGTCCTTGGGCATGTTTGGCTCCTGAATAACTGAGTCGATATTGATTCCTTCATCCGCAATCGCTTCCGCCGTGCGCGCCAGAATGCCGGGGCGATCATTCACGGTAAGGCGCAGAAACCAGCTGATAGGATTTGGCCGGGACAAAGGCCGCAACGGCTCCGTGCTGTTAAATCCAGCGAGCAAGCTATTCGCCGTTTGCCCGCGCGCAATCTGGCGGGCAATCTGCAACACGTCAGAGAGTACCGCTGTTCCGGTAGCGCCGCCGCCTGCGCCGCGTCCGTAAAGCATCTGTGTTCCTACTTTTTCTCCGGCGATAAAGACAGCGTTGTTCGCGCGCGCAGCCTTGGCCAGCATGGAATCACGCGGTTCCAACCATGGCTGCACGGAAATGTGTACGCCACCTTCTGCTACGCGTTCAGCAGATGCCACCAGACGGATCGTCGAATTCAGGCGGTGTGCGTAATGAAAATCAGTGGACGTGATGTTGCGGATGCCCATCACGGGAATTTCTGACGCCCTAACCGCATGGCCAAAAGCGATGCGCGCCAGAATGGCGATTTTGTCGCGGGCATCGAGCCCATCAATGTCCAGGCTTGAGTCTGCTTCCGCATAGCCAGCTGCCTGGGCCTGCTCCAGCGCGTGGGCAAACTCAATGCCGTGCTGTTCCATCTGCGTAAGAATGTAATTGCAGGTGCCGTTCACAATGCCGTATACGGATTGAATGCGGTCTGCGGCCAACGCTTCAGAAATTGCGCGGATCACCGGCACGCCGCCGGCGACAGTGGCTTCAATTCCGATAGGAAGATTTTTTTCCTGGGCCAGCGCAAACAGTTCATCCCCATGCAGTGCGATGAGCGCTTTATTTGCCGTGACCACGGCTTTGCCATTTTCCAGACTCGCACGCAGCACTTCACGTGCGACAGTCGTTCCGCCAATCGCTTCCACCACAATATCAACGTCATCTGCAGTCACTACCTGCCGCCAGTCAGAGACCACGGCAATTCCATTCACGCCAACTTCAGCGGCATTCGGCTTTTTGCGCGAAATTCTGGTCACGACAATGGAAATCCCGCCGGTCTTCTGACGAATGTCTTCCGCATGGCTGGAAAGAATTTCAGCCGTTGCGCGACCAACGGTGCCATAGCCCACAATGCCGACCCGTACCTGCTCGGCATTGCGGCGAACTGTCTTCTGTTTTTCTTCTGCTTCCTCAATGCCCCGCATAGATTTTCTCCAATGTCCTGATTACGCTGTCGCTGTCGGCGTCCATGGGGCCAAGAAGACTTTGCCCCGGAGCTTGCTTCATATAGTCAGTGTCTTTCAACATGTGTCCGGTAAGGACGAGCACTACTGTCTCTGGGGCCTTCACAAATCCCGACGCAGCCAGCTTCTTGAGTCCAGCCAGGGTCGCCGCCGATGCTGGTTCGCAGCCGATTCCTTCCGACCCCAACTCAGCCTTGGCTTGTGCAATTTCTTTTTCACTCACTTCTTCACAGGCGCCGCCGGTTTTCTGGAGCACGCTCACCGCTTTTCGCCATGAAGCAGGATTGCCGATACGGATCGCCGTCGCGCGCGTCTCAGCATTTACCTGAATTAATTCTTTACCGCCATTTTCCCGCATGGTGCGGACAAGAGGGTTCGCACCTGCAGCCTGAATAATAGATATCTTGGGCAGCGACTGGATCAAGCCAAGATCGCGCAGCTCTAAAAATCCTTTGCCCAGCGCGGAGCTGTTACCCAAATTTCCTCCGGGAACGATCACGTGCTCAGGCACGCGCCAGTCCAGTTGCTCCATCAACTCAAACGCGACAGTCTTCTGGCCTTCGAGCCGGTAAGGATTCAGCGAGTTCAACAGATAGGCGTGAAATTTCTGTACCACTTCATGCAAGACTTTTAAGCAGCCATCAAAGTCCGTGCGCAGTTGCAGCACGTGTGCACCATATTCCAGTGCCTGAGCGAGTTTGCCGGCGGTGACCTGTCCGGCGGGCAGCAGAACTATACTCTTCATCTCAGCGCGTGCCGCGTAGGCAGCGACAGAAGCTGAGGTGTTGCCGGTGGAGGCGCAGCAGACCCATGTGAATCCTTCAGCCTTGGCCATGGTGATGGCCGCTGAAATTCCTGTGTCCTTGAATGAGCCGGTGGGATTCATGCCCTGGTGTTTTACAAGAAGGTTGGGTAGCCGCAGAGCGCGTGCAGCTTTCTTGAGCGGGATCAAAGGCGTATTGCCTTCGCACATGGTGACAATATTTTGCCGGTCGACTTGCGGCAGCAATTCGCGGAAGCGCCATACACCGCTGACATTTTCCGGCAGTGATGAACTCTTGCGTTCCCGCCAAACTTCTTTCAGGCGTAGCGCAAACTCTCTGGGTGCGGCCGCCAATTCTGGATAGACAGCTTCCAGCAGCTCAGAGCAGTTAGTACATCGGAACATTCGATCAGGAGTCTCTTGCGCTTTGCCGCAGTGGACGCAACGCAGCATATGCGTAGCCACCTGTGGGTTTGCCGGGACTGTGCTCATTGCGCCTCCGTTACCAGAGAAACATGCGGTGGAATGCAAAGCGGAACGTTAGCGCCAATCTGTTCGCAGAATTCATCATGCACGGCCCGCACAACTTCCGCGCCACGCGCTGCCGGCACGGCAAAGCAGATGCTCAACTCGCTTGCACCCTGCGCCACGGCAATCACGCTGACTTCAGTCCGCGCTACGGCAGAAAAAACGCGGCCAAGAATGCCGCACTGGCCCTTCATCGACTCACCAAGCACGGCGATGACCGCAATGTCTTCAACTTTCACGGGGCTAAGTACACCCTGCGCCAGCTCCATGCGGAAAGTCGAATTGATGAGCTTAAGCACGCGGGCTGCCTCGTCTTTGCGCAGGACCAATCCGAGAGCGTGCTCGGGAGAAGATTGCGTGGCAAATAGAACTTCAATCTGCTCCTGTCCCAGGCGCAGAAAGAGCCGTCCCCAAAGCTCGGCCGGATGTACGTCACTCCGCGTGACCAGCGAAATAAGAGTGGCATCTTTGACTGACGTTACAGATTTCACTGGCGAGTTGGCTGGCTGCGCGTCATGCGTGATTTTGGTCCCGGCAACTTCCGGACGGAAGGAATTCTTGATCCAGACAGGGAAACGTGCTTCAGCTGCTGGATACGCGGCCTTGGGATGAATTACTTTTGCCCCGTAGTAAGCCAGCTCAATCGCTTCAGCAAAAGTGATTTCCGGCAGGGTGGTGGCGTCCGGGCAGATGCGCGGATCGGCGGTTAGTACGCCGTCAACGTCGGTCCAGATCCAGACTTCATCTGCTTTTGCTGCTGCGCCAATAATCGTCGCTGAATAATCCGATCCGCCGCGGCCCAGCGTGGTGGTCTGGCCCTGCGGATTTGCTCCGCTATAACCTGCAACGACTGGCACAATGCCGCGACCAAGAAGCGGGGATAAAGTTTGGGCACACTGTTTGCGCGTTGCTTCAATGTCCGGGGCTGCGTTGCCAAAGTTGCTGTCGGTTACGATGACGTTTTCCGCACGCACAAACTCGCCGCTGCTTCCCGTCTGCTGTAGATAACCGGCCAAGGCCCAGGCGGAGATGCGCTCACCCAGCGCTACCAAGGAGTCGGCGGTCTGGGCAGAAATATCAGAGCGCAGCGCAGAGAGTGCATTGCAGGCGTTCTGCAACTGGGAGATCACTTCAGCGGTGAAGTCGCTGGCTGCAGCGTGATGCGTCGGTTCAAACAAACTGCTAATCATTTCACGATGCACGCTCTCAAATTTCTGCAGATGCGTTTTGGTGGCAACAGAATCGCCGTGGCGCGCTGCTTCAATGGTCTTGAAGATGAGGTCAGTCACTCCGGCTATGGCGGAGACCACCACTACAACACGGTCATGCTTGGCTGCCCGGGCAACAATGGCCGCGCACTGGCGTATGCGCTCCGCATTGCCCACGGAGGTGCCGCCAAACTTCATTACGATCAAACGCTTTCCGTTCATTACGATTTCTCCAGCTTCTGCAACACTGCTCCAAGTCTTTCAACCAGTGGAACTTTTTCGCGTGTAACGCCGGCGCCATTGTTGTCTGCGGATGTGAAAGTGGCCTCGGTCTGCACGCCTTCTTCAGAAAATATTTGCTGCAATTCTTCAGCAATTTGCACTTCGTCTTTGGCGGTAAAGGCGATGACTGATGATCCTGAACCGCTGATGGCCACACCGAGCAATCCGGGATGCCGTAAAGCCAGGCAGCGT
>DASZMF010000703.1:0-4980 GCA_035552035.1 Candidatus Angelobacter sp. | reverse complement strand
GCTGTGATTCAAAGCGTGTGGCAATAGAGTACGGCGTGCTCTTGAGAACTCCGCTGGGAGAGGTGAGCGAGCCTTTGCCGTCTTTAAGTCCGCCACTCCAGTGTGCGCTTGCATTGCGTTGCATGAGTTAGTTTGCTCCTCAAAATCGAGATAGGAGGATTGTATATGCGTTGCGGCAACTGCGCTTTGTTACAAGGTTAAAAGATGGTGCATTGAAGGAGCGCTGCATGGAGAAGCGCAAGGTCCTTCGTCGCTACGAACCCGCTCTGCCCATTCCACGCCAAAAGCGGGCGTGAAATGGGGACCCGACGGCGCGGGTTCGTTTACGCTCCTCAGGATGATGTTAAGTTTTTTATGAGGTTCAATTCGCAGAAATCGTCATAAGGGGAGGATGTTCAGCACGATGGTTCCGTTTTGAAAATCTGCCGTCACCGATGCAAACGAGGCAATGATGGCATTCGCAGCCTGCAAGGCAGAAATGGGATGCGTGGTATGAAGCGCGATAACCTGGCATCCGGCAGCACGGGCCGCGGCAATGCCGGCAGGCGCGTCTTCAAAGACCAGACAATCACTTGGAGCGAAGCCGAGTAAGGCAGCGCCTTTCAGGTAAGGTTCGGGTGAGGGCTTGCCGTGGATAACGTCACCGGCCGTGATAATGCGGGCAGGAACGGGGAGGCCGGCATAGCCTAAACGCGCCACGGTCAGCGGGCGGGTTGCGGAAGTGACGATGGTGAAGCGGTCGGCCGGCAGAAGGGAAAGCAGCGAGGCGGCGCCGGGCAGGGGCGTTACGCCATCTTTATCGTCAATTTCCATTTGTTCAACGACGATATTCTCCGTTTCGGCATCCAAGTGGGGAGCCGCAGTTCGGATTGTTTCAATACTGCGGCGTCCGTGGGCCTGCTCGATGACGCGGATGGGATCGAGATTATGGTCGAGAGCCCAGGCACGCCACACTCGTTCCACGGAAGGGGTAGAGTTGATGAGGACTCCGTCCATGTCAAAAAGGATGGCTTTGGCTGAGAAGATCATTTTCCAGAATAACAGCTAGCGGCCGGCACTGGCTTTTAACATAACTTAAGAAATGAATGCCGGGCGCAAAGCATTTGGATAAGCATGAAACCAGCTTGATACCTTTGCATTCTGGACATTGCGTGATGGCTGGTAGGATAATCTCGTTATAGTTGCTTAATAGAAAGTTGATTGTGCAGGCCGTTTTTTGTAGGGAGAGTTTTTGTAAAGAGCCGTTTTTGTGGAGAGCCGTTTTTTGGGAGATCAGTAGGTGGGTGTTTGCCGGTCTGTTTATTTGGTTCAACCTTATATGTACTGGAGAGTCACTTGAAAAAACTATTCTTCTTAGTTGCAGTTTTTAGCCTGATACTTCTACCGGCGCGTGCTGCGCATGCGCAGCAATTTGACATGAGTGCCGGTCTTTCCGCTGTCACCGCGCCATCCAGCACTTCAACAGCCCAGACCGTTGGCGGTGGAGCATTTCCTACGTTCGGCATGGATTTTCTTTTCTACCATAATATTGGCGTTGGTTTTAACGCGGCACTGCGCGCCAAGGAAAACCTGCTTGAAGGCGTGCAGCCATTCCGTCCGTTTTTCTATGATGTAGATGCAGTGTATGCGCCGCCGCTGGGCAAGCGCGCACAGCTTAATCTGTCTGCCGGTATCGGCGCGGAGAGCATTCACTTCTATACGCCAATCGTCACGTGTAGTTTTATCAGCTGCACAAATGTTGTTACCAGCAACCATTTCCTTGGCCAGGTGGGCGCAGGAATCCGCTTTTACGCCACGCCGCGCATCTTTATCGAGCCATCGGCGCATTTGTACCTGGTGCGTAATAACGAGGAATTCAGCGGATCACGCGCCACCCGCGTTGGCGTTTCCATTGGCTATTCGTTCCGCAACCAGGAATAAGTTTCAGTTTCCAGTGAATAAAAGCGAAGGCCCGTCCGATCTGGACGGGCTTTCGTCGGTTAGATTAGGGCCAGAGCGGGCCGCGCGTCGATTATCTTTTTGTGAGTCCAACGGGAAGGTGGTTCAGGACATCTAAACAGCTGGAGCAAATAAATAATGGCAACCCGGATTTTGTTCGTGGATGATGAGGCCGGAATACGCGCGACGCTGAAGATAATTCTTGAGCAACACGGCTTTGCCGTGACCACGGCGGCCACTGTTCCTGAAGCGCTGGAACAGCTGAACCACGCGACTTTTGATGTGCTGCTTTCCGACCTGAATATCGGCCAGCCAGGAGACGGGTTTACCGTGGTGAGCGCCATGCGTCGCGTGCAACCGCAGGCGGCAACGTTTATTCTTACGGGCTACCCTGATTTTGATACCGCGCTGCAGGCGATTCGCAGCCAGGTGGACGATTACCTGCTCAAGCCCACCGATGTTCCGACATTGATTCATGCCATCCAGTACCGCCTGGCCAACCGCAAGCCCACGCATCCGGACACTCCGCTCAAGCGCGTTTCTCACCTGATGAAAGAAAATCTGGGTGAGATCATCAAAGAGTGGCTTGCACTGGCGAAGACTCATCCGGAACTTACTACCATCCCGATCAATGATCAGGACCGTATTGATCATCTGCCCAAATTGGTTGCAGAACTTGCAGAACGGATTGACTCGGAAACCGATGCTACCTCAGATGCGGCCAAGAATGCCGCTGCTATTCATGGAAAAGAACGCGCCCGGCAAGGCTATAGCATTCCGCTCATTGTGATTGAAATGCGCCTGCTGCAACGTGTGCTCTCTTCCGTGCTGCAGCGCAACTTGATTCGCATGGACCTGAGCACGGTCATCGGCGACATAATCCAGATTGGCGAAAGTCTGCAGGAACAGCTGGAGTTTTCCATCAGAGGATTTCAGCAGGTGGCGCGCGAAGCCGCTTGATCGGGTGCTGAGCGAAGTTACTTTTTGGCCGGCCTGATTTGTGGCTGTGGGATCAGCGGTACGTGCCCGTGTTTGTAGATCATCATGGTGCGTTTGAATTCGATCACTATGCTGCCATCCTGTTTGTAGCCAGTGGTTTTTACCTTTACAATGCCGATGTTTGGCCGGGATTTTGATTCGCGCTTTTCCAGGACCTCGCTGCGCGAATAAACCGTGTCGCCTTCAAAGAGCGGATTGGGCAGGCGGACTTCATCCCATCCGAGATTGGCCATGGCATTTTGTGAAACGTCTGAGACGGATTGTCCGGTGACCAGCGCCAGGGTGAAAGTGGAATCAACCAGCGGCTTGCCATATTCGGTTTGCGCGCTGTAAGCGGCGTCAAAATGAATTGGGTTGGTGTTCTGCGTAAGCAGGGTGAACCATATATTGTCGGCGGCAATCACCGTGCGTCCGAGCGCATGCTGGTAAACGTCGCCAACTTCAAAGTCTTCGTACACGCGGCCGGTCCAGCCTTGTTTTAGTGTCATCGTGTGTTCTCCAGGTCAGGCTTTGAGTGCAAAGGGCCGTATGGGCGAGCCTGTGCCGCCGCGGATCTTTAATGGTGTGGCGACGAATATGAATTCGAAAACTTTTTCAGCTGCCAGTTGTTCAAGATTCAGACACTCGATAATGTGAATGCCGCTTTCGACTAACAGATGCACATGGGCAGGCATGGTGCGCGAGGGAACCAGTTCAAAGTTGATCGTGTCAGAACCGGCGGCAAAAACTTTCTTGCTGCTCAGCCAGCGCGCTCCCAGTTCAGAGGGGCCAGGGTTGTGCATCTGCGCTTCAAAGCGCGGAACATCTGCGAAGAATGCTCCCCAGCCTGTGCGCAAAAGAACAATGTCGCCAGGTTTGATTTCCAGGGCCTGCGTGCGGGCGGCTGTTTCCATGTGTTCAGGTGTGATCTCAAAATCGGCGGGAAGGCTGGCGAGATTCTGTTGTCCGGCAATGTCCAGAAGAATGGCTCGGCGCACGATAGGCGCGAGCGTATCAACAGAATGCTGCTTCATGCCTTCGGAGTAAGATTGGGCTGAGGCAACGTCGTGTCCGCCATAGAGCTTGCCGCCGCAGGAGAAATGGCACAGCGCGTCAATGTGGGTGCCGAGATGTCCGCCGAGAGCCAGCCCCTCAGACGCGGAGCTGCCGCCGTTGGACATTACGTAGTCGCCATGCATTTTGGTGAGACTGAACAGAAAGGGCGGATGCACAGGGTGATGCGGCATCCCGACAAAATAAGGCTGCGCCAGATCATAGAGTTTTGCGCTGGTCAGCGATTGCAGAAGGGATTCTGTTTTTGTTTCCATAGCTCTTTTTTTAAGCAACCCCAATTTAAGCACCCCAATTTAAGCAACCCAGTTATTTAAGCAGCCCGGTTTTCCTGGCGATGGCCAGTTTCTTACGCTCCATGGGCAGGCTTGCAGCGTCAATCATTTCATCTTTGTAAACCATCGCGCCGATGCCTGCATTCACGTCAGACTTTTCGTAAAGATCAATGATCTCCTGTGCGCGCGTGATTTCTTCTTGCGTCGGCGTGAAAGCGCGGTTGATGACCGGCACCTGGCCGGGATGAATGGCCCACTTGCCGTCAAATCCCATCTGCGTAGCGGAGCGTGCATCATGGTCGCACTGTTGCAGGTCGCGGAACTGGAATGTGACACCGTCAATCACGTCAATGCCCGCGGCTCGCGCAGCAGCTACGGTTTTGGCTTTGGGATAATGGTAGAGTGCGAACTGTTCGCGAATGGGATCGCACGCCCCTATGTTGCCGGCGTAGTCCAACACGCCGAAAATCAGCGCGGCCAGCCGTGAAGTGGAAGCAGCAATCTGCTCGGCATGCAAAACGCCTTTGGCGCTTTCGATGAGGGCTTCAAGGCGTATGAGTCCTATAGGAAGTCCGATGTTCTGCTCGATTTGTGTGAGTAACAGATCGGCAAAGAGTACGTCGGTTGCATCTTGAACTTTGGGCAGGATGATGACATCAATTTTGTTGCCGGCAGCTTCCACCACTTCAATTACATCGCGATAGAAAAACTTTGTGTG
>DASZMF010000702.1:0-1733 GCA_035552035.1 Candidatus Angelobacter sp. | reverse complement strand
GCCCAGAAGTGAGTAAAGGGCCGCTCGATAGCATCCTGGTCGCCCTCTACAATCGGAAACACCAACGCTCCCCGCGGTATCACGTCAAACGAACGCGACAGGCCGGCGAGTTCAGGCTGGGCCTCCACAAAATGCTGCGTGATACTCTCGGTGCGCGCGGCAAACAGCAGAAGCGGAAAGAATGCCAGCAATTTCGCACGGCGGCCGATACGAACCGTTGAGAAGATAACCACAAACAAGAAGGGCAGCACGCGGATATCGAGGTCTGAGCCTTCTCCCCACATCCACGGAATTGCGCAGAACATCGCGAAAAGAAACGCAGCGATGGCGAGCCAGCGTCCATTGAGGCGAAATTCTGGATTTTGCCACCACGCCGCTACAAACCAAAGGCCGATCGCCGCGAGCGAAATCCAATCCAGCAGCGGCCAGTAGCCGTGGAGGATCAAGGCCAGGGACGCCAACTTTTCTCCCAAGCCCCGAAACGCTATGTTTTTCAGGCTCAGGCCCACGCGACTGGAATGCAGGTAAAACGCCAACCCAGGCAAGGCTAGCGCGCCGCTCCAAATCCAGTCACGAAGGGATCGACGAAATAGTACAAGGTACGCCACCACAATTAGTCCGGCGATCCCGAATCCCAGCAAGTGCGTGAAATATAGGAGTGTGAATGTCAGCAGCGTGGCAGCCCATTTGCCACGTGCGGGCTTGGCCAGCCACTGCAACCACAGGCCTAGCGCGAAGAATCCCACGGCAATGCTCAAATCGAAATTCAGAAATCCTTCAAGGAGAAACAGATTGAACGCGGCTAACAATGCCCAAGCGGATGTCGCTTCCTCGCCCGGATTTGTTTGCTTCAGGAAGAACCATGCCGAAGCCGGCACAGCGAGTGCGCACAGGCTGAGAAAAACGCGGCCTGCGGTCTCTATCGGAAACAGGCGGCCCAGAATGGCCAGCGTCCCGTCCATTCCCAAATATGGATATAAGCCCCAATCGGCTCGAAAAAAACGCGAGAAGTGGAACCCGGGGTCGTTCAGGTGCAGCAGAACAAACGATCGCGCCAGATGATTCGGATAATCAAGTAGTGGAGGGAACGCCACCAACCAGATGGGCGCAAGCAACATGACGCACAAAACCAGAGCCGCTGCGAATCGAAGAATTGTTTGCCGTAGAACCGTTGAAGGCAACCGTATTTCCTGTGGACCCTTGCCGGCCATCTAACGCGCAAACCAGAACAGGGGCGCCAAGCCCAACGCTGTAAGTCCCAGCATCAGCACAATACTTTGCTTTGCGGTGGCCTTGTCTGCCAACGCGTAGGCGATGAAGGCCTTGGCAAAATTGTTCGCTGCGGCTGCAACCACGACCGCCGCCGCCGCAAGATCCAACGATGTTTCCTTGCCGGCGCTCTGCGTAAGTCCCAGTATAAATGGATCGACCGGCGCCACCCCCGACAATACCGCCAGGCTGAAAATCCCCGTCCGCCCCAGATGAATCAGGGCGTAATTCGTCGCAATCAGCAGAATTACAAACACCAATGCCAGCGAAAATGCGGAAGTAAGCTCCAAAGGATTTTTTGTCAAATAGGCAGTTTCCGTTTTTCCGGGCGCATCGGCCAAAGCAGACCACAACAAGCCAGCCACACACCCAATCGCGCCGAGAATCACAAACGCAAGCAGCAAACGCATCATCAATTGCAGATTAAAGAGTCCGATCAATACCAGAAACCTAAAATACATCAC
>DASZMF010000701.1:0-2211 GCA_035552035.1 Candidatus Angelobacter sp. | reverse complement strand
AAGCCAATCCCATGGCGGCAGACGCCAAGCTGGTGAACCAGGTCACCAAGGGCGACTTTGAAGTTTTTGAAATTGAAGGCACTGACGACGCCAGCAACACGCTCTTTGTTGAGACCAATGCAGGCGACGATCGCCAGCGGCATCTATGCAGCGTAAAGCTGGATGGCTCGGCCTTCCAGTGCCTGACTAAAGGCGGAACGCACACCGCCGCCGTGGCGCCGAATGGGAAATATTTTGTCGATCATTTTTCATCGCTCATGGTGCCGCCGCAGCTCGCGTTCTGCCAGGTGGGCGGCGTTTGTGACACGTTCTGGAAATCCAAGAGCGTTGAGTCCATGCACTTGATTGCGCCGCAGTTTGTTGACTTCAAAGCCGACGACGGTACCGTATTACGCGGCTTGCTCTATCTGCCGCCGAATAGTGAAGGCAAGAAAATTCCTTTGCTCAATAATCCTTATGGCGGTCCGCATGGACAGAGCGTCCGCGACACATGGGGCGGAGCGAACTTTCTCTTCAATGAGATTCTGATGCGCGATGGTATTGCCGTGCTTGTAGTCGACAATCGCGGTATGGGCGCGCGCGGCAAAAAGTTTGCCGCTACGTTGATCCATAACTTCGGCGAGATTGAATTGAAAGATCAGCTGGCCTCCATCGATCAGGCGCTGCAGCAGTTTCCCCAGCTTGATAGTTCGCGCATGGGCTGGTGGGGCTGGAGTTATGGCGGCTATATGACGCTCTTTGCCATGACCCACACAGACCGTTTTAAAGCCGGCGTGGCCGTTGCACCCGTAACTGACTGGCGCGACTATGACTCTATTTACACTGAGCGCTATGCCGGCCTGGTGCCGCAATATGATGAAGGCTACAAAAAAGGCTCGCCCATTACGTACGCGGCAAACTTAAAAGGCCATCTGCTGGAGGTACACGGCACCAGTGACGACAATGTCCACATGCAAAACACCATGCAGATGATCAATGCCTTCATCAATGCCGGAAAGCAGTTTGATTTGCAGATTTATCCGCGCAAGACGCATAGCATTTCCGGTCAGGGAACCCGCGTGCATCTGTTCACGCGGATTCGTTCACATTTCCATCGTGAGCTGTTAGGAACAGAGTAAGTCACTGAACAGAGCCGCACGGATAAAAGACACACGGAGCAACGGCAGTGAAGAACCAATCTATTTCTCTAGGCGACTTTGAGCTTACGGTGGTCTCAGACGGTACCTATGTGGGCGATGGCGGCGCTTTCTTCGGCATCATCCCCAAGACTATGTGGCAGCGCAAGACCGTGCCCGATGATCTTAACCGCATCACCGTAAGCTGTAATTCCATTATCGTGAAGACGGGCAAACAGACCATTCTGATTGAGACCGGCATTGGCAATAAGCTTTCAGAAAAGACCAAGAGCTTTTTTTTGCCGCAGGAGAAGCTGCTTGTAAGCCTGCACGCTGCCAAGGTCGCGCCGGAAGAAATAGATATTGTCATCAACACGCATTTACATTTTGACCATTGCGGCTGGAACACTATTTATAAAGATGGGAAAGCTGTGGCCACGTTTCCCAACGCCAAATATTTTGCTCCGAAAGGCGAGTGGGAGCACGGCAAGCTGCAGACAGAGCGCGACCGCGTAAGCTACATCAGTGACAATTATGATCCGCTGATCAACTCTGGCCAGCTGCAACTGATAGAGGGCAATGCGGAGATTGCTCCCGGCATTTCCGTGGAAGTCTGGCCCGGACACACGCGCAACATGTGGGCTGTCTTCATTCGCAGCGGCGGCAAGACCGCGTGTTACATCTCAGACCTCATCCCCACCACCTGGCACCTGGATGTTGCCTGGGCCATGGCCTATGACTTGTTTCCGCTTGAAGTGCTGGAGAACCGCAAACGCTATTACGCCAAGGCAATTCCAGAGCAGTGGCTGACCATCTTTACCCATGATCCTGAAGTCCCATGGGCCTATATAGAGCGGCCGGACAACAAGCTCTCTTATAAAAAGCCTTAAAGCTTGCAAATGGCAAAGTTCGTCATAGTGGAGTCATCTCCGCCTTGTGTAAGATAGCCAGACCATGCGCGGGATGGCTCAGTTGATCGCGGTTTCTGTTTTACTCCTTTGCGGGGCTTGCCTGGCGCAGAAAGTCCAGTTTAATCTCGTCGAGAAACCGCAGGTCCTGGAGCGCATGAAGAGCATTCCAGAAACGAATGCCGAGC
>DASZMF010000700.1:0-1578 GCA_035552035.1 Candidatus Angelobacter sp. | reverse complement strand
AAGGCAAATGCGGGAATGAATTCAGAACAGCCGACAGTGGATACACCGGTGATTCAGGTGCAAGATGTGCACAAATATTACGCGCTGGGTGAGACCAAGGTACATGCTCTGCGTGGAGTTGATCTCACGATTGAGCCCGGCGAGTTTGTGGCGATCATGGGCTCCAGTGGCAGTGGCAAATCTACTTTTATGAACATGCTGGGCTGCCTGGATAAGCCGAGCAGCGGAAAGTACATCTTGGAAGGCACGGACGTTTCCAGCCTGGATAAGAAGCAGCTTGCGGCCATACGCAATCGCAAACTGGGTTTTGTGTTTCAGGGTTTCAACCTGCTCTCACGCACCACGGCGCTGGAGAACGTTGAGTTGCCAACGCTGTATGCGCAGATGGAAAAAGTGCAACGCGCGGCGCGGGCCAAAGAAGTGCTGGAGCTGGTTGGACTGGGAGACAGGATGGACCATTTTCCGTCACAGCTTTCCGGTGGACAGCAGCAGCGCGTGGCCATTGCACGGGGACTGGTGAATCGTCCGGCAATTCTGCTGGCAGACGAGCCCACGGGCAATCTGGATAGCAGAACGTCGGTAGAAATTATGCAGATCTTTCAGGCCTTGAATGACAGCGGACTGACGATTGTGCTGGTGACACACGAGCCAGATATCGCACAGTTTGCCAAGCGGATGGTGGTGTTCCGTGATGGAAAAATACGGCATGACGATCCGGTAAAGAACCGTCCGAAGGCGGCTGAGGTGCTGAAGAGTTTGCCGACGGTGGATGAGGACTAGGAAAAGATCGGGGGATCGGGTAATCGCGCGTAATCGGGTAATCGGAAAACTAAATCTATTTACGCAGTGATACCTGTTCTCTTCTGCGTCCTCAGTTCCTCTGTGTTTCAAGGTTTGGTTTCAGATCAACAATTTTGGCAGTCATGGCAATTTTGGCAATCGATGTACTGGGGGTTATATGGATTTCATAGCGATTTTACGAATTGCGATTCGGGCGTTAACGCGGAACAAGATGCGTTCATTGCTGACGATGCTGGGCATTGTGATTGGCGTTGGTGCGGTGATCGCCACGGTTGGCCTGGGGCAGGGCGCGCAGCAGCAGGTGCAGGACCAGATTGCGTCCATGGGGACGAATCTTTTGTTTATCAGCTCAGGCAGCGTGAATAAAGGCGGCATACGGCTGGGTGGCGGGGCGACTAAAACTCTGGTCGATGACGATATGAAGGCAATCCTGCAGCAGGTGCCAACTGTTTCTCAAGCTACGCCGGGCGCGGGATCTACGGCGCAGGTAGTCTTTGACAATCAGAACTGGAGCACGCGCATTACTGGCACGGAGCCGCAGTACTTTGATATCAGGAATTGGGGCTTTGACCGCGGCGCAAACTTTACCCAGGATGATGTGACGCGTTCCGCGAACGTGGTGGTGCTGGGTGCGACGGTGCAGCAGAATTTGTTTGGCACCGCTGACCCTGTGGGTAAGACGGTGAGAATTGGCAATCTGCCATTTCAGGTGGTGGGTGTGCTGCAGGCTAAAGGGCAGTCTGGCTTAGGTCAGGACCAGGATGACGGCGTGTTTGT
>DASZMF010000699.1:0-3796 GCA_035552035.1 Candidatus Angelobacter sp. | reverse complement strand
TAAGCCCTGAAAAATGCGAAGTTTTCCCATGGGCGCTTTTTTGTTGACAAAGTGTCTTTCATACACTATATATATGTATGTAAGACACTTTAAAAAGAAGGCGTTGTCATGGCCTATATAAAAGTTCCACCCACCAAATATGTGATCCATTACAGCCAGGGCAAAATCAAGAAAGAGGGAGCAGGGCTTTCCTTCTTTTACTTTGTCCCATCTTCCACCATTGTTACAGTGCCATTCGCCAGCGCTGATGCTCCGTTTGTTTTTCAGGAGGTAACGCGGGAGTTCCAGCCCATTACTGTCCAGGGCCAGCTCACATATCGGGTGGCCGATCCCAAAAAACTCTCTTCATTGCTGGATTTCAGCGTAGATAAGGGCGGACGCTACAGGTCAGAAGATCCGGAGAAATTAAATGCGCGCCTGGTGGCCCAGACGCAGGTGCTGGCGCGGTCCATCACGCAAAAGATGACTTTGAGTGAAGCGCTGACTCGCTCACGCGAAATTGGCGTTGAGGTGCTTGCCGGGCTGAAAAGCTCAGAAGCCCTGACGGCCCTGGGGATCGAGGTATTGGCGGTGTCGATCTTGTCGGTCAAAGCGTCGCCGGAAATGTCAAAGGCGCTGGAGGCGGAGGCGAGAGAAGATCTGCAGCGGCGTTCGGATGAAGCTATCTATGCGCGGCGCAATGCGGCAGTGGAGCAGGAGCGGCGCATCAAGGAAAGCGAATTGAATACTGAGATTGCCGTGGAAGAAAAGCAGAGAGAGATTCGGGAAACCAAAATGGCCGCGGACCTGGCCATGGAAGAGAAACAGCAACAGGTGCGCGAAGCCAGGATGGCCGCCGACATTGCCGTTGAACAGCAACGGGGCACGCTGCTGGAACGCCGGACGGCCAATGACAGAAGCGAGTCTGACACGCGGGCTTATGGTCTGGAAGCCATGGTGAAACCGCTGCGCGGGCTGGACTGGAAGACCCTGATGATGCTGACTGAAGGCGGCTCGGATCCCAAGCGCATCATCGCCATGGCCTTTCAGGGGTTAGCAGAGAACGCGCAGAAGATTGGCGAACTGAATATTTCGCCTGACCTGCTGCAATCGCTGCTCAAAGGGACAAAGTGAGATGGCGCTGGAAAAAATCATTATCGTCACGCGTAAGACCAGGCTGCAGGAGCTGATAGAGCGCTTCAATACCAAGGCGCAGGCCCGGTTTTACATTGAACACGCCGGCGGTAGCTTCAGCGATTATGAATTGGAAGACGATGAATACCGCCGGTCGTTCGATCAACTGAACCGGTCACTGGATGTGGGACTCAAGCTGCAGGTGATTGATCGTGATTTTCTTCCCACCTTCATGTTCATGCCGCAGGACATTATTGTTACTCTGGGGCAGGATGGGCTGGTGGCCAACGCTGCTAAATATGTAAAAGGGCAGCCGATTATCGCCGTGAATCCGAGCCCGCGCATTTTTGATGGCGTGCTGTTGCCGTTTCTGACGGCAGGCGCCGTGGGGGCGGTGGACCGGCTGCTGCATGAAAAAGCCACCCTGCGCGACGTGACCATGGCGGAGGCAAAGCTGTCTGACGGCCAGCAGCTGCTGGCGTTCAACGATCTTTTTATCGGGCCCAAGACACATGTGTCCGCGCGATACCGCATTGCGTGGGGCGGCAAGTCTGAGCCGCAGTCATCGAGTGGCGTATTGGTTTCCACCGGCGCTGGAAGCACAGGATGGCTCTCTTCCATCTTTAATATGACGCGCGGTGTGGCCACGCTTGCAAATATGACGCGCGGCGTAGCCACGCTTGCAGGAAAGACTCTTGGCTCAACGGCGCACATGGAGTGGGAAGATCTGCGGCTGGTCTTTGTTGTGCGCGAACCGTTTGCCAGCAAACATTCGCAGGCACAGATTGTGGCGGGTATGATTGCTCCAGGAGAAGAGCTGGTGCTGGAATCGCTAATGCCCGCGGGCGGCGTGATTTTTAGCGATGGAACGGAAGCGGACTTTCTCCAGTTTAATTCCGGCGTAACCGCTGTGGTGAAGGCATCTGACCAGAAAGCGCATTTGGTGATGGAAAAAGCGGCATGAGCATTCAAGTGGCGGTGGACATCGTAATCTTCACCATACAGGAGCAGCGCCTCAAGATTCTGCTGATCCGCCGTGGCATTCCGCCGTTTAAAGACAGCATGGCGATTCCCGGCGGCTTTGTGCTGGAGAATGAATCTCTGGATGCCGCCGCACTGCGCGAGCTTAAGGAAGAAGCTGGCGTGGACGATGTTTACCTGGAACAGCTCTATAGCTTTGGCGATCCCCGGCGCGATCCGCGCGGGCGGGTGGTTACAGTTGCTTATTACGCCCTGATTCCCTCGGGGCATGCCATCAAAGCTGGCAGCGACGCCTCCGCCGCGGAATGGCGAGATTACAACGACCTGCCAGAACTAGCTTTCGATCACAACCAGATTGTTCAGTATGCCGTGGAGCGTCTGCGCAACAAGCTGGAGTACACCACCGCCGGCTTTAGTCTGTTGCCGGAACATTTCACATTGTCAGAATTGCAGGCAGTGTATGAAGCGATTCTGGGAAAAAAACTGGACAAGCGCAATTTCCGCAAGAAGCTTGAACTTCTGGGCGTGTTGAAAGCTACGTCGTTGTGGCGCAAGACAGGGCGCAAGCCCGCGCGGCTTTATAGCTTCTCCGCCAAGAAGTTTGAGAAACTCAAAGACAAAGGAATTCTATTTCCGTTTTGATTTGCGGCTTCTTCTAAAGCTTGTTTGTCGCGCTGGACGAGAATCTTTGGCGCAAAGCACGGATAAATACCTGATTCGCAGATGGAGAGAAGAGTTCAATTGGAGAGCTGCCATTCTTCCAGGTCAACCCAAGAGTTGTAAACAAAAGCAGGCCGGTGAAGACGAAGTTCTGCCAGCCATTGAGTGCCCATTGGTGCCGCCATGTTAACTCCAGGGCGCTGGAAAATGGTTTGAGGTAGGGAATGGGCCATGGATATCCGTCAGGCCCGCGTGCGCCGAGAAGATCGCATAACAAATGCAGGTGGAAGCTGATGAAAACCAGTCCAGCGGTAAGCCATGGACGTGGGGAAGTGGGATGATCGCGGTCTGCTGTGCCGGAGATATTTCGGTCGATCAGGAAAGCTACAAGAGTGCAGACCAGCGCAAAAGCTAGAGTATGCAACGAATGGTGGTATAAGGAAAACCACGACAGCGGATGTGCTGAGTTGCGGGTCAGGAGTTCAGGTACCAGGCCAAGTCCGTCAAGATCGGGCGCCAGTGACGCTGCAACAACCATAACCTTCTCGCGCCGAGTGAGCGGCGCAGCAGTTGCTGACGCGACTAGCCATCCAGCAAAGAAATGAGTTACAGGACTCATGGAACAGCTATTTTGGCGCAGGTGTGCCAGTATCCGCAAAGGCAAGAATGGCGGGAACGACGATAGGCTGGCGGTTGGGCTACCATGGGTGTTTCTTTCTAAGAACGCTGGAGCGCTGGAAGATATGCAAATTTTTCGATTGGGACTGAAGGCAGTTTTTGCACTAGGGATGATTGCTGCTGTGTCTTTGTCAGCGGCAGCCCAAGAGGCCAAACCTGTTCCTGATTTCCCCCAGCTCGATGCCTCAACGCTGCCTATCTCCCACAAGATTCATATCGGCGGCGATCCGGACTGGCTGGCTACGGGCTTTGGCTCGGTTTGGGTAGCTGTGCCGAAGAATAATGAACTGGTCCGCGTGGATCCTCGGCGCAATGTTGTGCAGGCCAGAGTGCCGGTGGATAAAGAGCCGTGCTATGGAATCGG
>DASZMF010000698.1:0-2701 GCA_035552035.1 Candidatus Angelobacter sp. | reverse complement strand
GGTGAGATGGTGCAGCGCCGCCTGATAGCCTGAGGTGACTCTATGGATGACGGAGTTGATGCCGGCGAAGAAGCGATTCTGCGGGCGATCGCGATGGCGCAACAGCAGCGCAGCAAGAGCGGGCGAAAGCGTTAACGCATTGAATGTTGAAATCGCGATAGAGAAGGCAATCGTCAGCGCGAACTGCTGATAGAGCCGGCCAGTGCTGCCGGGGAACAATGAAACCGGCACAAATACGGCGATCAAAACCAGCGATGTGGCCACTACCGCGCCCGTCACTTCTCTCATACCTACTTTGGTGGCTTCACGCGGATCATGCATGCCTTCTTCAATATGGCGTTCCACATTCTCAATCACCACGATGGCGTCATCGACCACCAGCCCAGTGGCAAGTGTTATACCGAAGAGCGTTAAAGTATTAATGGAGAAGCCAAAAAACTTGGCAAAGATAAAAGTTCCGACCAGCGAAACCGGAATGGTGATGGCTGGAATAATGGTGCTGCGCCAGCCTTGCAGAAAAAGAAAAATAACGATGATGACGATCAGTATCGCCTCGACCAGCGTTTTTAAAACTTCCTTGATCGATTCACCCACGGCGCGCGTGGTGTCAAAGGCGACTTGATATTTCAGTCCGGGCGGGAAGCGCTTGGCCAGCAGCTCGATCTCCGTCTGCACATCACGACGCACCTGCAGGGCGTTGGCGTTGGAGAGTTGCATGACGCCCAGGCCCATGGCGTCCACGCCGTTGTAACGCAGCTGGCCGCCGTAACTTTCCGCGCCCAGTTCGGCGCGGCCCACGTCACGCAGTTCAACCAACGATCCGGTAGTGGAGCGCTTGATCACAATATGCTCGAACTCTTTAGGATCGGTGAGGCGGCCCACCGCGCGCACGCTGATCTGGTACGCCTGAGTTGTGGGAGCCGGCTGTTGCCCAACCTGTCCGGCAGCGACCTGTACGTTTTGCTCGCGCAACGCGGCGGTTACGTCTCCGGCGGTAAGGTTGCGTGCCGCAAGCTTTACCGGATCAAGCCACAAGCGCATGGAATATTTGCGCTCGCCAAAAATTACCACGCTGCCAACGCCCTTCACGCGCTTGATCGCGTCACTTACATAAAGGTCAAGATAGTTGCTGATAAAAAGATTGTCGAATTCTTTATTGTCAGAATAAAAACCGTACGCCACCACAAAAGAGCCGCTGTTCTTGCTTATGTTCACGCCAGTTTGCTGAACCTCGGCGGGTAGGCGGCCCAGGGCAGTGGAGGCGCGATTCTGTACGTCAACCGCCGCGACATCAAGATTGCGGTCAAGATCAAACGTGGCGCTGATGGAACTGGTGCCGTCATTGCCGCTGGTGGAGCTCATGTATCTCATACCTTCTGAGCCGTTAATGGCCTGTTCCAGAAGGGTAGTTACGCTTGTTTCCACGGCCTGTGAATTCGCGCCGGTATAGCCTGAGCTCACGCTTACTGTAGGCGGAGTGAGGTTAGGATATTGCGCGATCGGCAATGTTGGAATAGCCACCGCGCCGGCCAGAACAATCAGCAGCGAGCAAACGGTGGCAAAAACGGGCCTGCGAATAAAGAAATCAACCATTGGATTTTGTCGCTTTCGCTCCGGACCGCCGGAGCAGCTTAGCTTAAATATTTTTCCCGATCAGCGTTCATCCGCGCTGATCCGCGGTAATTTTTTTCTATCCTATGTCTGCGGAACCACGGGCATGCCATCCACCAGCATTTGCACGCTGGTGGTAATTATTTTGTCGCCGGGTTTTATACCGTCGAGCACCACGTAGTCATTGCCAATCAGGTCGCCCACCTGGATCACGCGCTGCCTGGCCACGGATTGCTGTCCCTGGCCTTCCGCGACAAAAGCAAAAATCTTTCCGCTCAGCCGCGAGACCGCTGTAACGGGAATGACCGGAGCATTCTTCTCTGACCACACCACGCGCGCGTGTACCTGCTGGGCGTTGCGGAATTTTTTGTCGGCATTGGGCAGCTGGGTTTTCACCAGCAGCGTTTGTGAATCGGTATCAACGTGGGGTGAGATAAAAGAAATCCGCGTGCGAATGGTTTTGCCGTCGTCGCCCACAATATCCACGGGCTGGCCCATGCGTAGCGCGCCAGCTTTTTCTGCCGGGACATTTATATAGGCTTCCAGCGATCCGCCGGTATCAACCGTGGTAAGCATGGTGGTGGCAGCAACGTGGTCTCCCACGTGAACTGGTATATCGCCAATCACGCCTGCAGAGGGAGCGCGCACCGTGTAATAGTGCAGCTGCACTTGCTGCTCGCGGATGCCCGCGCCTGAAGCGTCGGCGTCCGCCTTGGCAGCGTCATACGTATTCTGGGCCTGGTCAAGGTCGGCTTTGGCTACCACGCCCGCGGCAAAGAGCTGCTTCTTGCGATTCAGGTCAGTGCTGGCCTGCAGCATGATGGCCTGTTTTGATTTCAGTCCCGCCTCTTGATTGTTGAGCGTAGCCTGCTGCTTGGTAGGATCAATCTCCAGCAGCGGCGTGCCCGCGCCAACTCTCTGGCCAGACGAAACAAAAATCTTGGTGATGTCGCCTTCCACCAGCGGCTGTAGCGTGGCGGCGTTGCGCGACTTAAGCGTGGCCAGATAGTCGGTGGAGAAGGGCACCAGCTGAGACTGTGCGGTCATCACCTTCACGGGAAAGGCCTGCATTCCGGGGGGCGCGGGCTTG
>DASZMF010000697.1:0-2458 GCA_035552035.1 Candidatus Angelobacter sp. | reverse complement strand
TCGCCGGATTTGTTCAGGTAATTCGCATGGCCAACCACGCCAATCGCAGCAACGACAACCAATGACGCCTGAAACCACCATGCAAGCACCGATAGGCGAAGCCAAGCCGCCGGACACCGCGCCACCCACGCCTCCAGGTAGCCTGATTCAGTTTAATGAAGAGGATATTCGCCGCACGCTTCGTCGCGCGTTGATTCTCGCCGGGGCAGCCGTGCTGGTGGCATCGCCGGTTTTATGGGCTTGGGCAGGCTGGCGGACATGCCTGACATTCGTCATCGGCGTCGCTATTTCTGCCACCGGAATTGTCGAATGGCTGCAATTGCTTTCGGCCATGATGTCGAGGATGGAAGAGGGGCGCACACCGGTTCCGATGGGACGCGTTTTGATAATGTTCTTCCTGCGGTTGGCAGTCGCGGGCGTGCTCTTATATGCTAGTCTAAACAGTTTGCATGGCTCTGTTTATGCGTTGCTGGCTGGGCTGGCGGTATCTTTGCTTGCCCTGACGGTGGAATCCATCCGGCTGGTGTTTCGCACCGGGTGATTTTGCCTATCCATCTGACGTTGACCTGAAGCACTAAAGCTTGATGAACCTGGATAGAAAGTACGAACGATGCCTCTCCAACATTTCCTTGCCCACATCCTGAACCAGTTGTTTGCCGGGCCGGTAACGGCCATGATGAACTGGATTGGCCACCCGCCGCTCAATCCTGCAGCGCCGATCAATGGCGTGTTCACCATGGAGGTGGTCGCGTTCCTGATCCTGCTGATCTTCTTCATTCTGGTTCGGGCGACGTTGAGTGTGGAAAAGCCAAGCGTGCCGCAACGGCTGGCGGAGATGGTGGAAGAGTTCGTCACCAACCAGACCGAACCCATCATTGGACACAAGTACAAGGTCTATCTGCCGTATCTGTCGGCCCTGCTGATGTTTATCCTCATCAACAATCTGCTGGGTCTGGTGCCGGATGTTCAAACTCCCACTTCCAGCCCCGTCGTGCCGCTGGGATTCGCGCTAGTGACTTTCCTCTACTATCACTGGCAGGGACTGAAGGAAAATAAGGTAAAGTACGCTAAGCAATTTGTCGGGCCGGTATGGTGGCTTTCTCCGCTGATGATTTTGATTGAGCCGGTCTCTCACATGGCGCGTGTGCTTTCCTTGACGGTTCGTTTGTTTGCGAACATGTTCGCCAGCGATCTGTTGATTTTGATCTCGTTCATGCTGATTCCCGTCTTTCTACCTGTGGCGTTTATTATTTTGCACCTGTTGGTTTCACTGATTCAGGCTTATGTGTTCATGATGCTGGCCTCCATTTATATCGGTCAGGCGATTGCGCACGAGCACTAGCACTCGAGTTTTGCTGGGGTTTGCATTCCTCTCCAGCGGTAGTACCCCCGAAGGTGGATCAGCGGACGCAGCAGGGCAGGCGGCCACGTTCCACTCGCGGGAGATCTTAAGAAACTTATCGGAGTTACATACATGCGTACCATGCAAAAGGTTTTTATGATGCTGTCGGTGCTGTGCCTGGCCGTTCCAGCCTTTGCACAAGCCAGTGGCGGCGATTCCTCCCATGCCAGTATGGTGGCGATTGCAGCCGGCATCTCGATGGCGATTGCTTCCGGGCTTTGCGGACTGGGCGAGGGTTATGCGGTGGGGTCTTCCTCACTGGCGATTGCCCGCAACCCGGGCGCGCGGCCGGCAATTTTCCTGTTCCTCGTGCTCGGTCTGGCCTTTATTGAGTCCCTGGCGCTGTTCACTTTCGCCATTATTTTTATCAAGGTAAAGTAACAAACCTCAAGCTTCACGCGAACAGCCTCCGGCGACGGAGGCCGTTTGTGTTTCTGTGCGGAGTGCAGAGAACAGACGCGATTTAACGTCGATCCAGAAAAGATCTGCGTCCGGCGGTATCACTCGCCAATTACGGCATGAGCGCACCCACCACCATTGGGGGACGTGCCGGAGTCAAAGGCTGCGCGTAAATGTGGAGGCGCCGGCGCGGGCGAGGTCGAGGAAGCGTCCAGGAAAGATTCCCAGCGCGAATACCGCTAACACCAGGATTGCCATCGCAAGCACAAATGCGGGTCGCGCTTGGGCAGTGTCCGCCTCACGGGGAGGTTCCGCCGGAACCATATACATCTGCGCCAACAAACGCAGGTAATAAAACGCGGCCACTCCGCTGTTCAGTAATCCCAGGATGGCCAGCCAGGCATTGCCGGAGTTGACTGCTGCGGTAAAGACATAAAATTTCCCGAAGAATCCGGCCGTGAATGGAATGCCGATCAGCGAAATCAGAAAGACAGCGAATGCCGCTGCTGCGACCGGGTGGCGTCTGGCCACGCCTGCAAAATCGCTGAGATTAGTTCGGGCTTCGTTGTAGCCAGAAAGATAACTAATGATGCCGAACGCGCCCAGGTTCATGGCGGCGTAGGCGGCGGTATAAAAGCTCGCCGAGGCAATACCCAT
>DASZMF010000696.1:0-1532 GCA_035552035.1 Candidatus Angelobacter sp. | reverse complement strand
ATGGTACGATGGCCAAAATTTCATTTGCTCTCTTAATTGACGGAAAGGGGCATACACATGCCTGGTTTAATTTTTACCGCATTGCTCGCCATTGCCATGGCGCCAATACAAGCATCATCCACCCCAGCACCACCACAGGCTGGTGCCGCTAAACCATCGGCGGCTTCAACCGCGGCGAAAAAAGAAGTCAGTACAGCCGCTTCCACCACAGCCGCCATTACCATTCATGGTCTCTGCAGTAATAAGGAAATCGGAAAATCCAAAAATGATCCGGCATGCACTACGGTGATTACCAAGCAACAGTTTGAAGTCGTGATAAAGGCACTGAATGCCATTGGTCCGCCGCTGGCGGCGGCCCAGCGTCACGCTGTGGCGGAAGGCTATGCCACGACGCTGCTCAACTATGAGGCAGCTAAAAAGGCTGGCGTTGAACAGGACCCTCGTTTCGCTGAGGTCTTGCGCCTGGCTCGTATGCGCGCCATGGGCGATATGTATACCGCCTTAATGCAGGAGAAGGCCAGAGCGGTTCCGCCAGAAGCGATTGAGGCTTATTACAAAGCGAACATTGCCAATTTTGAAGAACTAACATTGCGCCGCGTGACACTTCCGCGATACAACACGGCAAACTTGAAAGACCCGGATTTTGCCGCCAAAGCCGCCAAAATAGCCGATGATCTGCATGAACGCGCAGTCAAAGGTGAAGATCTTGACGAGTTGCAAAGAGAAGCATTTGAAAAGCTCGGCATCAAAAATCCGCCACCCACGCATATGGCCGTGGTGCGGCGGGGCATCTATGCCGCTAATCAGGAAAAACAACTCTTCGCCCTGAAGCCCGGAGAAGTGTCCCCAATCATTGAGCAGCCATCCGCCTTGATTATTTTCAAAATGGACAGCCGGGAAACTCCTACGCTGGAAAAATCGAAAGACGAAATTACAAGGATTCTGGCAAAGCAGAATCTTGAGAAGCAGCAACAGGCCCAGAGTGATGCGGTGAAGGTTGATCTCAACGAACAATATCTGGGAGCAACCGAGAATTCTGGCTGGATGCCTGCGGGCCAGCTCGGTGCATTGTCGAACAGCCATTCTGCCGGCGACGACTCCAAAAAGTCACCCTTGAAAACGGAAATGCCTAAATAGAAGTTTTCAATCTCGCACTAAAAATGCCGGGGAGCATCTCTGCTCCCCGGCATTTCCGCGCATGGCTGCTACTTGGCGTTAATGGTGACAGTGAATGTGTTATTCGGTGTATTGGTGTCGGTGCCGTTGAAGGACGCCTGACCGGTTGAACTCAACGCACCTGCTGCCGGCACATTGAAGTTCACGGTTACGATCATGGCTTGTCCTGCGGCCACGGTTGACGCATTGCATGTAATCGTTCCGCTGCCGCCCGCCGGTGGCGCAGAGCAGCTTCCCGCGGAAGTGGAGAGAGAAATAAACGGCAATCCAGCCGGCAACGTTGCCGTAAAGACAACGGAGTTTGCCGGAGCATTCTGCGCGTTACGTATTTGCCAGGTAATGCTGTCAGTGGTGGT
>DASZMF010000695.1:0-6444 GCA_035552035.1 Candidatus Angelobacter sp. | reverse complement strand
AGATCATAAGATTTGGGCCGCTTGGCTGGCTTTTCATCAGCGCCCGAAGCTTCTGTCACAGCCGCGGCAATTGCAGGCTTGTCTGCGGGTGTGCTGCCGGATTGCGCAACGGCAGTCACCACTCCCAGAACAATACATGGTAGAGCTTTTCTCCAAAGCATAGGTTCCCCTCGGTGTTTATAAAATTTCTTAAAACTGGAAAGTGTATGCCGATTTAGGCAGCGTGTACAGAAATAGACTCGGCTGAATGAATGATGGGCAAAAATCTGTTTTTAGTGTGAAAAAGTGTAAAGACAGGTGGGACGAAATGCACGTTGCCAGGACCAACAAAGGGACGTGATCAGGAGGAAAAATGGACAGGCTCATTCATGGCTGCGGCGGCTGCGAGCATTACTGACTTTTTAGCTCCATAATGCTGCTGTTTTTCCGTATACATGCGACGATCGGCCTCGGCCAGCAGCTTTTCCGCGTCCGCGCCATCCTGCGGGTAGATAGCGACACCCATACTCAATGACAGCAAACCTTCGCCGCAGACCTCGCGGCCAGCGGCCGTGGCCATCTCGCTCAGGCACACGCCACGCGCGACAGCGGCAGACATACTCAGGCCAGGAGCGATGATCACAAATTCGTCTCCACCCATGCGCGCCACGTAATCATATTCACGGCATGAGCCCTGCAGGCTGCGGGCAAAGAGCTTCAAGATACGATTGCCTTCCAGATGGCCAAAGCGGTCATTGATTTGCTTGAAGCCGTTCAGGTCGCACACCATTACTGTCACTTCATTATTCAACCGCCTGGAACGAGCAATCTCTTTATCCAGATGGAGGAAGAGTGAACGCGCATTCGGCAACTCAGTGAGAAAGTCTGTCGTCGCCGAGCTTTCAGCCACCTGGAATGCCAGCGCATTTTCCACTGAGAGCGCGACCTTGGAACTGATGGCCATCAGGATGCGCAGATGGTCTGAGGTGTAAGCGTCCGGATCAGAGTGATACAGCGTCATCACGCCGACGACGCCCTGGAGACCTTCCAACGGAACAGAAATGGCTGAGCGCAAAGTATTGAAACGCCCCGGATCATCCACGTACCCCGGCTCCACGGACGGATTGCCGTTAACAATTGATTTGCGGTTCTGCGCCACCCAGCCGGAAAGCCCCTCACCCATGGGAATTCGCAAGGAGGCAAAAAGGCGGATGTTGTCTCCGCTTACATGCTCGGGAACCAATTCTTCCTCACGCACAATATAAGTGGCCACGGAATCAAAGGGCACCAGCCGCTTTAAGCGCACGGCGAGCACAGAAAGCGTTTCATCCAGGCTGAGTGAATTGCCGAGTTCGTGGCTTAACTCAAATAATGTCTGCGCTTCCTGCCGGGCCGCGGCAATGGAAGCCAGGAAAGTTGTGCTGCCGGGCGGTTCTGAAGGTTTGCGTTTTTCAAAGCCAGCCGCCGGAGCCAGCCCGCGCTCTATTTTCAAGTCAGTGGAAAGCTTTTGCCGCTCCACGGAGCCTGATTGCGAACGTACAATTTCTTCCAGCTCAACAAAGTGGCCCTTCAGCAGGGTAACAATTTCAGGGTCAAACGCCTTGCCCGATTCTTCCACCACACGCTGCATGGCTTCACCTAAAGAAAGGGCCTTGCGATATTGGCGGTCAGATGCGAGAGCATCCAGAGTATCTACCACCGCAAGAATTCTCGCGCCGACCGGTATCTCTTCACCCTTGAGCCCAGCGGGATATCCCGAGCCATCCCATTTTTCATGATGACAACGGACAATCGGCACCACGGGATAGGGAAACTGCACGCGCTCCAGAATTTCCGCGCCCACCACGGGATGGATCTTCATCTTTTCAAATTCTTCAGGCGTGAGACGCCCGGGCTTGGAGATAATGTGTTCCGGTACAGCCAGCTTGCCAATGTCATGCAGCAAAGCGGCGGCACGGAGCGCTTCAACTTCCTCGAAAGGAAGGTCCATCAATTTCGCCAGCTCAATGGCATAGACACGAACGCGCTGCAGGTGATCGTGCGTGGTCTGGTCCTTCGCTTCAATGGCCATGGCCAGCGCCTCAATGGTGCGCAGGTGCAATCCGGCCATGGCTTCAGAATGCTGCTTTTCATTTTCCAGCTTGGTCAGATAAAGACGGTAGGAGCGGTAGATGACAAACATCGCGGGCAAGGCAAGCAATGAAGTTTGCCACCCAATTTTCTGGTTCGCCCAGCTGACCAGGCCTGAGAGGAGGGCGCCGACCAGATAATAAGGAAAATACCAGAAGAAGCAGTCCTTCCATACATCGCGCAATCTCTTGTGATCAGTCAGGCAGATAATGCCGGCCACCGGCAGCGTGTTCGCCAGAAAATAGCTGCACCCGGCAAGAATCAGTATCAGCATTGAACAACTCTGCCGTGTATAGACTTGCGCATACTGATAGAAGAAATAAGAAATAAAAACGGCGCTGGACGTATTGCAGACGTTAAAAATGGTTTGCTTCGGCTTAGGCCAATCCCGCCAGGTTTTAAATATCTGGGCCAGCGTGGCAGCGCATCCGATAGCCAGTGTCTGGCTGAAATTCAGCTCAACAATACCCAGCAGGATAAAGAGAAAGTTGACGGAGATGCTGCCGTCAATCCCGGGAAGCCTTACTTTCAGCCGCGAAGCCAGGATACATAACAGAATGTATGCGATGAACTTGGGAAGATTGTCCGCATGAAAGCTGCGCATACCGTAAGCCAGCACGGCAAAACCGCACAGACAAACAACCGTAAATAAGACTTTGGCTTTTCCAGGCATGCGTTCAATCAATCAATTGGCAAAGGGTTATACCGCGCACTGGCTAGTACATCGGCAAACTGCGACTAAAACTGAATGGGATTAGAGAACGCTCAAAACTTTGATTTGAGTCGCGCCTGCATGGTCTGGAGCTGCCCTAGCGCGACATCCGCGGAGGCCACCCGTTGCGGGTGTGACAGAGTGGCACACCCGGCAATCTTTTCCTAGCAAGCTCTTGATTGCTCTAGACTTTCCGGCAACATTAGCGATTTCCAAAGTTCCTTCCCGGGTGACAAACCGACGCCACGTTATTGCAGTAACTCAGTGCCTAACCCATTGAAAAACATGGCAGTTAGCAACTTCCAATTTTGGCCGTGAAGCTGCATTACAACAGGCAACAAGCAAGACCGGAAAGCGCCGACGGAACGCAGCGAACCGGAACCAAATTTAGGAGAAATAACCAACCATGATTCGCAATGAAGTAATTGAAGTCCCAATGAAGCCGACGCGGAAAAAACTTTTGCCCTGGCTTCTGCAAATGGCCCTGCTGGGCATTCTGGCAGTTGGCGCAGCCCACGCCACAGACCTGAAACGTAATAAGGCCGCCGACGATCTCGCACAGAAACTGCAACAGGCAACCCTTGGATCGCTATCCCAGAACTCATCCGTAGACGTCATCATCCAGTTTTCAGAGAATCCAGTTGCTCGCCACTTCAATAAAGTCAGCGCTCAGGGCGGACTCTTAAAGAGAAATTTCAGCTCCATCCGTGGTGGACACTTTAACGTATCACTCAAAGGGCTGGCGCTCCTGGCTGCGGACCCTGATGTTGCCTACATCTCACTTGATCGCCCGATCTCCATTAAATCCACTGACCACTACATTGAAAGCGTGGGCGCGGACTGGTCACAGAACAATGGCTGGGACGGAACCGGCGTTACAGTGGCCGTGATTGACAGCGGTATCAGCACTCATCCTGACCTTATGGACGCGAACGGTAATACACGCGTGATCTACAACGAAAGCTTTGTTCCCGGTGAGAGCCCAGCCGATTTCTACGGCCACGGAACTCACGTAGCCGGAATCATCGCGGGCAACGGCGCTTCTTCCCGCAACGCGCCAGATAGCCTGATTCGCGGCATCGCTCCAAAAGTAAACCTGGTCAACCTCAAGGCGCTTGATAAAAACGGCTCTGGCCCTGACTCCAATGTGATTGCCGCTATCCAGCGCGCCATCGATCTTAAGGGTCAATACAATATCAAAGTCATTAACCTGTCATTAGGCCGCGGCATCTTTGAAAGCTACTCACTGGATCCTCTTGACCAGGCCGTGGAAAGCGCTTATCGCGCCGGTATTACGGTGGTAGTTTCCGCCGGCAACGATGGCCGCGACGACACGGGCGGCATCAACGGTTATGCAACCATCAACGCCCCGGGCAACGATCCTTACGTAATCACCGTAGGCGCAGTGGATACTTTCAACACCGCTTCAACTTCAGATGACACAGTGGACACCTACAGTTCCAAAGGTCCCACGTACCTGGACCACTTCGTGAAGCCTGACGTGGTTGCTCCGGGCAACAAGATTATTTCTCTTATGGATCCAAACAGCACCTTGCTTGGCATGCTGCCGAACAACGCAGTTTACGCGGCCACCACTGGATCTAACAGCTACTTCACCTTGAGCGGCACCAGCATGGCAGCACCAGTAGTATCAGGCACAGCCGCGCTCATGCTGCAAAAAGATCACTCCATCACACCAGACACCATCAAAGCCAGAATCATGAAGACGGCGACCAAAAACTTCAGCGCCGGCTACACCTGGTATGACACAACAGAAAACGTAAATCGCTATCTGCAGCATGATATTTTCACCATCGGTGCAGGCTATGTGAACATCCCAGGCGCACTGAACAACACTGATACCATTAGCGTGGCCGCGGCTTCTCCTGTGGCAACCGTGCAGTTGGATGGATCCATCTCAGTTTCTTCCGGCGTAACCGGCAACACGCTGGTTTGGGGCAACACCCTGGTCTGGGGTAACACGCTGGTTTGGGGATCGAACGTGCTCAGCGGAAATACCCTGGTCTGGGGCAGCACTCTGGTCTGGGGTCAAAACACTCCTCAGGCTGACACCCTTATCTGGGGCAGCACTTTGGTCTGGGGCGATACACTCGTCAACGGCGATGCGCTTCACTTGGGCGACACACTTGGCCTGGGCAATCGCCAGAACACAAGCGGCCGCAAGAAAACTTTCACCCAGGCCGCGAGCGTGATATGGGGACACTAAAAACCACGATCTGGGGACGATAACCACTAACATTACATCCATACTCATCAGCCCGGCCGGGAAGCTCTCCCGGCCGGCTTTATTTTTGCCGATTGAGCCAGTTGTATGCGGGATTTACCTATTGCCTTGGGAAACCCAATTGCTGCACTATTAAGCTCAAACCTCAATGCTTTACCCACCTAAAATCGCCTCGCCCACACATGCCGCTGATGACGAGGATTTCCCCGGCAAAACGCCTGGCAAAGGCGAACAGCTTGAGCTGATCGTCCGCAGCGCTAGCTTGCAGCGCGTGATGAAGCTGGCGGAAAAGGTGGCGCGCCATCCGGCGGCGGTGCTGATTGTGGGCGAAACCGGTACGGGTAAAGAGATGATCGCGCGGGCCATCCATGACCATTCGCTGCGCTGCAACAATCCGTGGGTTGACGTAAACTGCGCGGCCATTCCTGAACATCTCGTTGAGAGCGAACTTTTTGGCTACGAGAAAGGCGCGTTCAGCGGCGCGGACGCCATGAAGCCCGGCTTTTTTGAGATGGCGCATAAAGGCACTCTCTTTCTCGATGAAATTGGCGATCTCGACTTAAAAGTACAAGTCAAACTGCTGCGCGTGCTCGATGGCGTCCCTTACTATCGCCTGGGCGGCAGCAAAAAAGTTACCGTCGACGTGCGCGTGGTCGCCGCCACCAACCACAACCTGCAAGACCTGGTCAAAGACGGACGCTTCCGCAGTGACCTCTATCATCGCCTGGCGCAATTCCAGCTGGAAGTGCCGCCGTTGCGTGAGCGCCCGGAAGATGTGCTGGGGATCGCCGAACAGGTTTTGCATCAGCACTACCCTGATTCCCACTTCAGCCAGGACGCCATTGACGCTCTGCTTTATTACGCGTGGCCCGGCAACGTGCGCGAATTAAAAAACGTGGTCTTCGGCGCAGTGCTGCAGGCCCAGGAAGCGCACTTTGAAATCATTGCTTCCGATCTCCGATTTCCAGATTCCGTCAGCGCCAGCCGCCGCGCGCCTGCCTCCGCTGATCTCGACCAGGTGGAGAAACGCGCGATCCTGCAGGCGCTTGAAAAAAACGGCAACAACCAGGGCCGCGCCGCGGAAGCTCTGGGCATCTCGCGCCGCACCTTGATTCGCAAGCTCAAAACCTATCGCGAAGCCGGCCTGGACAACTCTTCCGGCACGCTCAGCATGAGCCAGCAGCGTTACTATCGCGCACAACTTGAGCTGCCCATCAAGATGAAATATGCCGGCGAAGAATTTGACGCCATGCTTCTCAATATCAGCGCCGGTGGAGCAGGCACCAAGACCGAGCGACTGCTGAAATCGGGCGCGCCCGTTGCCTTGATCTTCACCATTCCCGGCGGCAACAATGACGCGCCAACCGAGTTCTCCGGA
>DASZMF010000694.1:0-3955 GCA_035552035.1 Candidatus Angelobacter sp. | reverse complement strand
TGGGCTGGAGCGAAACCACTCGCTGCGGGATACGATTTGTTGAAATCTCAGTTTTGACTGATGTCATTTGAAATGCCGTTTTGGGAAATGCGAGACCTTGTTTGGTAAAACATGGTTTTTGAGAAACTCAATTTTCTGGCATCATTGGATTATAGCGACAAGTGACTGCGGGACTTTGATGAAGCCGTCTGGCAAGAAACGAGCATCACACTAGCAACTGCAATCGAACAGAAAAATATTATGGCTTACTCCGAAAAAGTTCTGGAACATTTCGAGCATCCGAAGAATGTGGGCGACCTGCCGGCAGCGGATGCCGAGGTGCGGCTGGAGCATCCAGTGTGTGGCGACATTATGAACCTGGCGGTAAAACTTTTTGATGGACGCATCGACCAGGTGCGCTATCGGACGCGCGGCTGTGTGGCGTCCATTGCTGCCGGCTCTTGCCTTACAGAGATGATGCAGGGCAGGTCGCTGGCGGAAGCATCTGAGCTGAAGCGTGAACATCTGATGGAAGCGCTGGGCGGATTGCCGACAGCTTCTATCCATGCGACGCATCTGGCCATTGACGCGCTGGCGCAGGTGCTGAAAAAATTAGGGACGAACGGTTAACACTCCCGCAGCGTTCATAAGCCAAATCAATACAACAGATAAATACTGCTGATTGTTGAGGCAACAGCGCAGGCACCTCAGGCCTTCACAACATTAAATCTGCCACGATTTTGCCGATTGGCAGTACAATATTTCTCCAATAGCACTCATTCCAGCCAGGAACGAGACAAGGGACCGAATATGCCGCTCGCGATATTTTTGCTCATGTACGTAAGCACCTTTACGGCTCCCGGCTCGTCCGTGGATGGAGTGAAAATTGTTACGCGCCAAGTGACTGGCGGCTTTACCGATACACGCACGGAATACCTGGCGGCAGACCGTCTCAGAAACGAATGGCAGTCACAGATGCGCGACGGCAACAGTCCGCCGATTGCGACCATTATCCTGCACGGCGATCGCGATCGCGTATTCATGCTGGACATGACAGCCCACGAATATGTAACTTACGAAACCGATATCCGCAGCACCAACGTGGGGGCCAGGCGCAAACCGATGACGGATTCCGGCGGCACGCTGCAAATCTGGATCGACAACACTGATACCGGCGAACGCAAAGAAGTTTTTGGGCACATTGCGCGGCACATCATTACCCGCGAGAAGCGGACAGTCAGCGCGGGCGCCTGCTCCAAGCCTTCCATGACTGAGACTGACGGCTGGTACATTGACGACTCCGTGCTACCACAGTGGCGGCAGCAGAAAAAAAATACCCTGGGCGTGGTCGTGGCTTTAGACGTTTCAGCCACTTCCAGTGACAAATGCGCCGACAAGATGGACAAGATTGAAGTCCACCGGACGGGCGCGGAAACCGGCTTCCCCATAAAAATAACCACCACGCTGCAGAGCGAGATCACACAGGCCGACGGCAGCCCGCATACTATCTCTTCCACATGGGGCTCTGAAGTAGTGGAACTGAAAGAAGGACCACTGGATCTGGCGCTGTTTGACGTGCCCAAAGACTTTCAGCGCGTGGACTCACTGAGAAACTGGGCGGCCAAAACGCCTCGGCAGCAGACCAACTGGGAGTGGTTCAAGGAAAAGGTGCAGGAGCTGTTTCGGTAGATCAGTACTTGGTAGTTAGTATTTAGTACTTGGCTTCCGGCTTTTAAACTCTAGCGCCTAATTCTAGTTTTAAAGTCCAACCCCTAAAATCTGGCTTTTAACTTTTTGGCTTTAGCCTTTTAGCCCCACACGCGATGTGCTGTTTCCATCACCAGCCTCAACTTGGCCCATTGCTCTTCTTCCGTTAAAAGATTGCCTTCCATGGTTGACGCAAAGCCGCATTGCGGACTCAGCGCCAGCTGCTCCAGCGGAATGTAAGTCGCCGCCTGCTGGATTCTGCGCATCAGCGCGTCACCACTCTCCAGTTGCGGACGCTTGGAGCTCACCAGCCCCAGCACCACGCTTCTACCGGACGGAACAAAGCGCAGCGGCGCAAAGGTGCCGGAGCGCTCATCGTCATACTCCAGCAGAAAACGGTCCACGTTGATGCCGCCAAAAAGCTTGTCGGCAATCGCGTCATACCCGCCCTCGGCATACCAGTGGCTGCGATTGTTGCCGCGGCACAGATGCAGCGCCAGCGTCACGCCGGGGCGTCGGGCAGCGTCAAGGCAGGCATTGTCCGCGCGTATGGACTCATCCAGCAGGTCGTTGGGCTCCACCTGCATTTCCTTGCGAATCCACTCGCGCCATTTCGGATCAATGTAATAGCTGTAGCGCGGGGCATCAATCTGTATGTAATTCACGCCCTCGGCCACCAGCTGCGCCATGTCAGCCTTTACGATCTCCACAATGTCCCAGAGCAGCTCTGAGTGGTTGCGATACACACGGTCCGTCACGCCGCGCTTAAAAGAGATGGCCGGAAACTGCGTGGCGCTGGGCAGCGTGATCTTGATTCGTCCCGGGCTGTGTTGCTTCAAAAAGCTGAGCTCATGCCCGGTGAGCGGGGCCACCTGCTTCAGCTTTGAAGTAACAACGCCGGCCACGCGGCTAACGTCAGCATCGTCGGACTTGCCATGCGCTCTCTCTCCGTTTGCGCTGCCGCGGGCGGGCTCCAGTTCTGACAGCCATGTGCGATTGGTGGTGTCAGAGAGGTCAAAGCCCTCCACCGCGTCGGTAAAGTCGCTCATAAAATTCCGGCGACGCAGCTCGCCGTCAGTAAATACCTCAAAGCCCAGGTCTTTCTGGCGCGCCAGTACACGCTGTATGTGCTTGTCTTCCAGCGCGCGCAGCCGTTCCGGATCAAACGCAGGGCTACGCCGGGCCTCAAGCAACTCAGCCGGTCTTAAAAAACTGCCAATATGTTCCGCACGATCAGAGATGGACATGAAATAGCAGAGCTACAAAGGCGTGGATTCGTCACGCCGGGGCTTGTCCTCATCCTACAGGAAGTGGACGGCAGGGGCAAAAAAGAGTGATCCGTTTCGGGCGAGTGGGGTTCCATGGCTAAATTTCGGTCCCAAAATCGCACCCACCCCGCCATTTTTCCATTTCCATTGCAAACAAAGGCACTTATTCAATTCGGCCCTAGCACGGCCCTTGGACGGTGCTCGCACGGCCCCTGCACCGCCCCTGCACGGCCCAAGCTCCGACCTTGGACGGCCCAAGCCCAAGCCTGGTCGGCAGTGGGTCGCAAGTTGTTACGTCTTGCGCCGATCGCTGTCTGCTTAGCCTGTCCCGGTGTTCCGTGGATGCCTAACAGCTAATTTTCAAATAACAAATCCTGCTCACACCCTGAGGCGCAGCCAGATAATAGCGCAATACATTGAGCGAATCAATAGCGAATCAGGACAATGGCAGGTAATTATCCCTTGGCATCAAATAGCTCTACGGTATACGGTACCTAGATGGACTTGATGCTGCTAAGAACCTTCCAATTTCAAGTGCAACTTCAATGCAGGTTTGTCTTGAAAGCTTCAGACGATATTGAAGCTGCTATAAAACAAGGCAAGACCAGAGAGCAAGTACAGGATATTTTTTACAGCGTGCAAAACCTGCTAAATGCCGCTGCAAATATTTCCAAGGCGCTCTGGGGGCCGAAAGGAAAGCTTGCAGCCCAGAGGAAGCCTTGAGGGATAGTCTTGGAATAACAAATGATTCCCCACTACAAACCCCAGACATGAGAAATAATTACGAGCACTTTGATGATCGCCTAGACCTATGGTGGAAAAATTCTAACAGTCGCACATTTGTTGATATGACCGTTTTGTGGAGCAATCCCGATTTCAAAGGTATAGATCCCACGGATAGATTTAGAGCGTACGACCCAAAAACAGGCGACCTGTCTTTTTGGGGCCAGGAATTCAACCTCAAGGCAATTGTGGATGAGGCTCGCCGTATCCTTCCGGTA
>DASZMF010000693.1:0-2452 GCA_035552035.1 Candidatus Angelobacter sp. | reverse complement strand
TCGACTGAACTCCCGGAATTGAATTTTTCCACCAGCTCATGCAGGCGGTAGCGGCGGATCACCCACTTGGGCGTTGCGCCCACGTATTCACTGAAAATGCGCTGTAAAGTTCGCTTGCCGATTCCGGTCTTCTCAACCAGGTCGTCCACGGTTTTGATGTCGCGTTCTTCAAGAATGCGTTTGACCAAGGCGCCGGCCAGCGTGATGGTTTCCTCTGGAGCGGGCATGCGCGCGCGGAAGAAGGCTTCAGCGGCTTCGATCATGGTGTCTTCTTTGGCGGATGATCTGGTCAACAAAGCTTCCAGAGCATTGAGCGCTTTTCCATTTCCGAAAATTCGTTTTACCGGGACAGTACGATTGCTGAGCGACGACGCGGCAGCTTTCAAGAATGGACGAAAGGCCCCGGGGTTGAACTTGATGCCGAAGACATGGGACTTGCCTTGCAGCGTGCGCGAGAACTTGCCGGTAAATACGCCGGAGACAGCGGACCTTCCTTTTTCAAAAACCACCTGGAAATTGGGATGCGGTAATGTTTCTGCCGTGTACGGCTCACAGCCGCGCAGGTCCCAGCTTACCTGCCAGTAATGGTCGATCCAGTAAGCAAGTTCGGGCGATGGGCTGCGGCGAGAATGCCGGAACGCTCCTTCGCCTGGCGGCCGATTTAAGACGCCGCGAGCCTTGCCGGCTTCGGCGTCAAAGGCTTCTTCTACTTTTAGCGCGCGGCTTTTGGGCGCGCTAATCTTTCGCGTGCGAGTTTTTGGTTCACTGGCCTCTTGCACACCAATCTTTCCCATACGAATTCCGGGCGCAGACGCCTGTCGCGTTTTTCCAATTCTGCTGGACACTCTCTGCCTATAGTAATGCGTGGAGGAGAAATGCACATGACCGCACTCTTAATCCGTAAAGCTATTGAAGTGGATACACCTGCCAGCACGCTATGGAAAGTTCTGACGGAGAATGAATTTATCCAGAAATATATGTTTGGCTGTAACGCGGAGAGCGACTGGCAACCCGGATCGGCACTGCTGTGGAAGGGCGCTACGGACGGCATTTTGTATGTGAAGGGCCATGTGGTATCGATTGATCCGCCACGGCGGCTGGTCTATACGGTGATTGATCCGAACTCGACGATTCCGGACATCCCGGAGAACTATCTTGCGATGACCTATGAACTCACGCAACGCGGCGAGCACGCCTGCACGCTGGAAATTATCCAGGGCGATTTTGCCACTGTGGCCGACGGACAAAAGCGCTATGAAGATTCGCTGGGTGGCGGCGATGCGATTCTGCCGGCGATCAAGCAGCTGGCGGAGAGCGAGCACCAGGCACAGTTGGCGCAGCCTGGGACGAGTTGCTAAGACGAATTTCTATTCTGCCGAAACGTGCTGCTTCCCTTCCGCTGCGATAGACTCTTGGCAGCCATGCACGCACTTGATAATCCGATCTGGACTGCGCTCACCACCAAGCAATCTATCCTGGCGCACAGCTCTGCGCTGGCGCGGCGGTTTTCTCCGGAGATGACATTGCTGGGAGCGCTGGCGGCCAATACAGCCATGGCGTTTGATTCGCTTGCGCAGTTGATCCAGCACGATCCGGTAACGCTCTACTTTCCTGCGCCACAAAAACTGGCTGCAGGATGGGAGGTGGTGCGTGCCGTGGAACTGCACCAGATGGTTCTTGATCAGGCAGCCCTGGAAACCGATGCGCCTGGCGCTGCTGAGAATAGCTCTGCGCCTGAGGTAATTGAACTTACTACGGCCGATCTGCCCGAGATGACGGAGATTTACGCGGCGACACGGCCGGGACGAGCGCTGTGCCAGCGCATTCAAAAGCTTGGAACTTTTCTGGGTGTGCGCGACGAGGGAAATCTGGTGGCGATGGGCGGCCTGCGGCTGCATCTAGCGGGGCATCGCGAGATTACTACCGTGGCTACACGGCCGGGGTTTGAAGGGCGTGGCTATGGCACGGCTGTGATGCGCGCGCTGGTGGAGCATATTCGTGCGCGGGGCGAGCGGCCGTTTCTATCGGTAAGAACGGACAATGAGCGTGCGATTGAGATTTACCGCAAGCTGGGATTCACGGAGCGGACAGTGCTTTATTCGCAGACGATCCGGCGGGATTGAGCTGCCTGTGCAGCGGGCTTCGCGGGAGATACTGGGGTAACTTGAACAAAGCGTCACTTAACGCTTCATTTATACCCACCCTTTGCGCCGCCGTCACCGATGAAAGGCCAACTGAACTTAATTGGGCGCAAAGGATGGGGCACCCACGGAGAAACAGTTTTACACAAGTAATTCAGGAGAGATTATGCGCGTGGGAAAATTTCTTGCTGTGACGATGACAATGGTTTTTTTAACAAACGGTTTTGCCGGCGCTGTTGCCGCGCCGCCGGACGATGCGACGAAGAAGCTGGGCGCTTTCCTGGGCAAGTGGCAGGTAGAGGCTGCGTTTG
>DASZMF010000692.1:0-1774 GCA_035552035.1 Candidatus Angelobacter sp. | reverse complement strand
CCTTCCGGCACCACGCCGATGCGACGTTTGATCTCAACACCATCCTGCGCCAGATCGCGGCCAAGAATCTGCACGTCACCGCTCGTCGGGCGCAGAAGGCCGGTGAGCATCTTAATGGTGGTGGATTTGCCTGCGCCGTTGGGGCCAAGAAAGCCATAGAACTGCTGCTTCTCCACGATGAGGTCGAGATTTTCCACGGCGACCAGCGGGCCGAACGTCCGGCGGAGAGCCCTGGTTTGCAATACGGTTTCAGCCACGTTGTTTTTTTGCCGTCCTCAGTGGAGATAGGTGTTGATATGAGCAGTTTACAGCACGCAAATAAAAGCCTGGCGAATGAAAGTTCAGCTGCTTGCGATTGCAGGCGACACACAGCGGTTAATTTGCGTCTAACCAATAAGCAGCCACTGCCACTTCTTATGATTTCAAAATGCGCCAATCCGCAGTGCTCCAAAACCCTGATGCGTATGGATGGCGGCAGATTTTTTGGTTTTCCGGGAAAAGACAAAGCAATTGAAAATTTCTGGCTATGCGGCATCTGTTCCAAGCAGTTCACGCTGCGGCAGATTGACGGCAGCATGGAAGTTTTGCCGAGAGAAAGAAAGATGCCTTCCAGAAAAAGCGCGTGAGAAACTAATCTCATTTGTGCGCACATGGCCACTGATAATTGGGTTGCTCTTATGCGTGCAGCGCTGAGGCGTCTCCGGGCCCATCATAATTAAATTTGCCGAAGATGCCCTGGGCTTCACTGCCCTTGAGCCATTCCATAAACGCAGCCGCGCCCCTGGCGTTGGGAGCGTCTTTTAAAAGAGATGCGTAATAGATGAGCGGCTCTGGGTTGTAAGTTTTGCCGCCCACTGCCAACGAAACGTCTGGATGGTCCGCGTGCACATTTTGCCCGCTCAGGTTGATTTCCTTTGGTAGCGTGACATAGGGCAGATTGAGAGGAGCCGGCTGGATCTTATATGCGGATGAGGCGTCCAACTCACCGCTTTGCAGACGCGCCATGACGGTGGGCTCAGCAAAAATCTGCTTGTCGTTGATGGTGGGGCCCAGGATTTTATCGACGAGGTCCGCCTGCTTGGACATTTTTGCGGCCAACATCATGGTAAAGATAAAGTTGCGGCCCTGCGGATCAGTGACGGGATCGGTACGTCCGAAGCGGAGGCCGGGATCGAGCAGGATCTTCCAGATATCTTCTTTGCCTTTGCTGGCGGCTTCAAATCGTGAAGCCAGCTTGCTCTTGGGGCTGTAAGCAATCACCATCTCTGTTTTTGCGATGGGCTGCGCGGAATCAGCTTTGCCGGCTTTCAACACGGTCATCGCAGGGCCGGGCGTGACGGGAATAAAAATATCCGAGTGAATGCTGCCGGCGACAATCAGCTGCGCCAGCGCGTTGGAGCCCTGGCCGCGTCCGTGGAAATCAAGCTTCAGGCTTTTTGCCGCGGAAGCTTTGATGGGGCCTTCCATCATTGAGCCCATGGAGCCGGCGTATGAAACATCGAGCGCGGCGAGATCGTCGGCGAGAAGATGTGTGGGAAGTCCGGCGAAGGCCGCACCTAATGTAAGCCACCCGCTGCGTACCAGAAGCTCTCTTCTGCTCAATCCTTTTGCGTTTTTCATAAAGTGTCTGCTCCTTTGGTGTTTGGCGCTTCAGCGGGGGCTTGATGTAATGGCAACTGGAGCGAAATACGATTTGATACGAGCGTGATCGTTATTGTAAAATTGATTTATGCGAATACGGAATGCCGCCGGAAAGCGTTTGCTCACGGTGCCT
>DASZMF010000691.1:0-3162 GCA_035552035.1 Candidatus Angelobacter sp. | reverse complement strand
CAGTTGGTCTGGAACCACCTTCATGTAGTCAGAGGCGGCAATGATTGGGCCGTCAGCCTTTTCCAGAGCCGTCAGAATGTGAGGCACCTTCTGCTTTTCCGTGGGATGCAAACGGCTCCAGCGGTCCGCGGCCAGTGCTTCACGCCGCAGCTCGTTGTAGCTGGTTACGCTCCACACATCGGCCTGAACGCTGTATTTCTCAGCCAGGATGGTTTGCGCGCGCAGAGCCTCACCCAGAATGCTGCCGCTGCCGAACAACTGGACCGTGGCCTTCTTGCCTTCCGCCGCTTTTAGCTTGTAAATGCCTTTGATAATGCCTTCTTCGCAGCCTGCAGGCATTTCCGGCATCACGTAATCTTCGTTGTACAGCATGATGTAGTAAAAACGGTCTTCGCCTTCCTGGTACATGCGGCGAATTCCGTCCTGCACGATCACCGCTACTTCATACACATAAGCTGGATCGTAAGTAGCGCAGGTCGGCACCGTGGACGAAACTACAATGCTGTGGCCGTCCTGGTGTTGCAGGCCTTCGCCCGCCAGCGTGGTGCGTCCGCCGGTTCCACCCATCAAAAAGCCTTTGCCGCGTGCATCAGCAAATGCCCAGATCAGGTCACCAACGCGCTGAAAGCCAAACATGGAGTAGTAAGTGAAGAAGGGAATCGTGGGCACGCGATAATTCGAGTACGCCGTGCCAGCGGCTGTCATAGAAGCCATGGCTCCGGCTTCTGTGATGCCTTCTTCCAGAATCTGGCCTTCCTTGGCTTCGCGATAGTAGAGCAGCATGTCTACATCGTGTGGCTTGTAAAGCTGCCCCTGGCTGGCGTAAATGCCAACCTGCCGAATGATCGATTCCATACCGAAGGTGCGGGCTTCATCAGGAATAATGGGCACAACCAGCTTGCCGATATGGGGGTCTTTCATCAGATTGCGCAGCATGCTCACAAAACCCATGGTGGTGGAGACCGGACGGCCTTTTGAGCCTTCCAGCGCTTCCTTGAAAGTCGCTGGCTCCGGAGATTCAAAGCCGCTCAGGCGGCCATCGCGCTTGGGTAAATAACCACCCAGCGCCTGCCGCCTCTCCTGCATGTATTTAATTTCCGGGCTGTCGTCAGACGGGCGATACGGCGTTCCATCCTGCGCTGACTTATCTGGAATAGGAATTTCAAAGCGTGAACGGAAAGCGGTGAGCGCTTCATCCGTCATCTTCTTTTCCTGGTGCGTGGCGTTGCGGGCCTGTGCCGATCCCAGGCCATAGCCTTTGATCGTCTTGGCCAGGATTACCGTTGGGCCGCCCTTGTGTTCCACCGCGCGTTTATACGCGTTGTAAACCTTCTGCGGATCAAGACCGCCGCGCTGCAGGCTGAAGATTTGTTCGTCTGTCCAGTCAGAGACCAGCGCCGCTGTTTCCGGATACTTGCCGAAGAATTCCTTGCGGACATAAGCGCCATCTTTGGCTTTGAAGGCCTGATATTCGCCGTCCACGGCCTCTTCCATGCGCTTCAGCAGCATGCCGGAGTGATCGCGCGCCAGCAGATCGTCCCAGCCGGAGCCCCAGATCACTTTAATCACGTTCCAGCCAGTGCCGCGGAACGCCGATTCCAACTCATTGATGATCTTGCCATTGCCGCGTACCGGGCCATCCAGGCGCTGTAGGTTGCAGTTCACCACAAAAATCAGGTTGTCCAGCTTTTCGCGGGTTGCCAGCGTAAGCTGTGCGCCCAGGACTTCAGGCTCGTCGGTTTCACCGTCACCAATAAACGCCCATACTTTGCGAGGCGTCGGCTTGATCAACCCGCGATTTTCCAGATAGCGCATAAAACGCGCCTGATAGATGGCATTCAACGGGCCCAGTCCCATGGATACAGTAGGGAAGCGCCAGAATTCCGGCATAAGCCACGGATGCGGATACGACGAGAGTCCGGGCGTGTCACGCAGCTCGTGCCGATAATTTTCTATCTGCTGCTGGCTGATGCGGCCTTCCAGATACCCGCGGGCATAAATGCCGGGTGAGGCGTGGCCCTGGAAATAAACGAAATCGCCGGGCTCGTCACCGTGCGTGGCGTGGAAGAAGTGGTTATAGCCAACTTCCAGCAGTGTGGCCAAAGACGAATACGTGGAGATATGGCCGCCAATGCCGGGATCTTTTTTGTTCTGGCGATGCACCATCGCCATGGCGTTCCAGCGGATCAGGCTCTTAATGCGGCGCTCCATCACGCGGTCGCCCGGATACGGAAATTCTTCCTCTACAGGAATTGTGTTGACGTAAGGGGTATTGAGCTGGACGGGCACGTCCACGCCGTTCTGGCGCGCGCGGCGGGTAAGGGCATCAAGCAGCCGAGTTCCCTGGCCAGGACCTTCCTGGTCAATCACTTCATCAAAAGCTTCAATCCATTCAAGGATTTCCTCGTGGTCGGGTTCTAGGGCTGCGGCATGTTTTGCATTCATGCATATAGTATGACGCGAACCACGCACAATTTCCACTGGTTATGCTGTGAAGTAATGTTAAAGCGACGCAAGAAGCAACACGGGATAAATGTGTGCTGCCGTTGCTTACGCAATATGCGGTGCGCTGCTGCCGTCAGCCGAATAAACATTATCTAAGGCCGCATCGTCGCCTGATTTTGTATGGGCTCCAGCAAATGCGTCATTCAGTTCTTTGGTGAACGCCTTGATCAAGCCGCGCGACCATTCCTCTGACCACAAATCTCTGCGCTTTAAATATTTTTCCATGAAGGGCAGCGGATCTTCAGCAGTGTGCTGTGCGTTTTTGCTGTCTGCGCTCCTGGCTGCATCATTTTTGCGCGACGTCATGCATTCAATCACTGCCGGCCCGTGGCCTTCGCGCGCACGACGTATCGCCTCCTGCGCCACGCGGAATACGCCCACAACATCGCAGCCATCCACGGTAATTTTTGGATAGTAGCCTGTGCCAACCCCATGGGAATCACTGGGGACGGGTAGCGTGTGTGTCTCCGCACGCGAATCAAAGCTGCACTCCACCAGGCATACGATCGGCAGTTTTTCCGTGGCGGCAATCGTCATGGCCGCCGGTTCAAAATCTAAAGATCCAGCCTGTTGCGAGCCAAACATCAGCGTGACTGTGCCGGTGCCTTTCAATTCTTTGGCCAGCGCCAGCCCTTGAGCCATGCTGCGTGTAATCGC
>DASZMF010000690.1:0-2611 GCA_035552035.1 Candidatus Angelobacter sp. | reverse complement strand
CATGGCTCGCAGAAAGTAATGGTTTCAGTGGGGATGAATGGCTGGGCGTCAGCGCAGGTAGTGGGCCGCCATAAGCAATTGGATATCGCACTGCTCTGGCTTGACCGCCATTTTGGTGACGCTGAATTTAATCAGCCCGTGGCTACCTATAGCAGCGTCCAGATGGGCGAGAGGATTTTCGTGATCGGGCACCCGGAAGGGCTGAATTTTTCCGTAAGCAATGGCATTGTTTCGCGTACGCCGGGGAATGATGTGTTGCAGGTTTCAGCGCCTATCAGCCCTGGAAACAGCGGCGGTCCGGTCTATGACGAATTTGGCAACCTGATTGGCATTGTTACTTCCAAAGTGGCCCGCTCCATGGAGCCCGAGGCGGAGAACTTGAATTTTGCTGTCAGCACAGACGCGCTTCTGCATGAATCTGACTGGGAGATGGTCAGCGGCGGCAGCGCGCCTAAAAATGTGCTGACAGATTTCATACATCAGGCCAAGGTACGCAGGGCTACGGCAGAAACTGCGGCCGCGCAATAGGAACTTCAAAGACACTTTTAAAAACGTATTTCTAAAAACGTAGTTCTAAAAAACATGGCGAACATAACTGTTACGGTTTACGACTCAACTGAAAACAAGCGCGTTCCGGTGGAACTGCCGGACGATGCTCCAGCCAACCGCATTATTGCCGTGCTGGTAGATAAGCTGCAGCTGCCGCAAAACGGTCCTGACGGCGCGCCGCTCAGCTATAAGTTTCACCACAAAAACTCCGGCCGCCAGATTCAGGATTCACAAACACTGGCGGACGCAGCCGTAAAAGAAGGCGACATCCTTCGCCTTCAGCCGGAAATTACCGCAGGAGCTCGATGAACAACTCCGTGGCATCGCCGGCCGCTCCTGTGCCTACCAAGGATGAAGACCGCTTTAGCCGCTTCCGGCTTATCGGCTGGTGGGACCAGGAAAAGCTGCGTTTGGCGCGCGTACTGGTGATTGGCGCGGGAGCGCTGGGCAATGAGATCCTGAAAAATCTGGCGCTGCTCGGCTTTGCCAATATCGTAATTGTTGATCTTGATTCCATTGAGGCTTCCAACCTCTCGCGCAGCATTCTCTACCGCGCCAGTGATGTTGGTCGGCGCAAAGCAGACGTTGCCGCGGACGCCTACAAAAATATTTTTCCCGAAGCGCATGTTCATTCCATTACCGGCAACGTGGTTCACGGTCTGGGGCTGGGACTCTTTGCCTGGGCAGATATTGTTCTGGCCGGACTTGATAATCGCGAAGCGCGGCTCTGGATCAATCGCGCCTGCTGGATGATGAACAAACCGTGGATAGACGGCGCAATTGAAGGCATCAACGGCGTGGCCCGTCTCTTCATGCCCGGGCAGCCGCCCTGCTACGAATGCACGCTGGGCGAAACCGATTGGGCCATCCTGAATAAGCGTATGTCCTGCAATCTGCTGGCGCTGGAAAACGATACCGAAGGCAAAGTGGCAACCACGCCCACCATCTCTTCCATTATTGGCGGCATTCAAGTGCAGGAAGCGGTGAAGCTGCTGCATGGTTTGCCGGTGCTGGCAGGGAAGGGCTTCATCTTTGAAGGGCTGAACCATACTTCTTACAAAGTTGAGTACACAGAAAACGCGGAGTGCATGAGCCATTACACTTTTGCCGAGGTCGTCCGACTCAATGAAACATCGCGGGATTTCACACTGGCGCAACTGCTTGCGCACGCGCGCCGGGAGCTTGGTTCGCAGGACGTGACTCTGGAATTCAGCCGCGATGTGATTCACAAGCTAGTCTGCCCGGATTGCGGCGCGGAAGAAGAGTTGTTTGCCGCCGTGGGCACTGTGCCTTATACGCGCGGAAAATGCCCGAATGACAGCCACATGCGTACCGTGGTTACAGCGCACGGGTATTCCGGCACAGAATCATTTGGCGATCGCACACTGGACCAGTTGGGGCTTCCACTTTTTGACGTGTTTACCGCGCGTTCATCCGAACGCGAGATCGCATATCTAATGGCCGGCGATGAAAAGCAGGTGCTCGGTCTCATGGCAACGGGGGCGGCACGCTAATGGCAAAACCAGCCAAGGTAAAAGTCAGGGTTTCCACGCAGCCGGTGGTGTTGATGGAAGCTGAAGTTCTGCGCAAAATCCGCCAGCATGCGCGCACGTCAATGAAGGCGGAAGTCTGCGGCGTGCTGATTGGCAACACTGAAAATGAACGTATGACCGTGGAAGCTAGCATTGCGGGCATCAACGCCGCGCAAGGCGGCGCGCACGTCACGTTTACCCAGGACACATGGGAGCACATTTACAAAATCAAAGACAAAGAATTTCCTGACCACAAGATTGTCGGCTGGTATCACTCGCATCCCGGCTTCGGCGTATTTCTTTCCGAACACGATCTTTTTATCCAGCAGAACTTCTTTTCCAACCCGCAGCAGGTGGCGTGGGTGTTTGATCCGCACACGGATGAGGAAGGCTGCTTTGGCTGGATCGGCGGCAACATTGAAAAACTTTCTGACATACGGGTGGGCTATTCGCAGGCTGTAGAGATCACCGAGTCCGGCCTCAGCGATTACGAAGAGAACGACGAAGATCTGGCCATGGATTCCATGGCT
>DASZMF010000689.1:0-5101 GCA_035552035.1 Candidatus Angelobacter sp. | reverse complement strand
CCAGCTTTCCGGCTTCCCTCACGTTACTATCGGCACCTCAGCGGCTATCTGTAACCCGGGTTCGTAAGGCGTTTTTCTTACGGTCCGCTTTTACGCGCCTTCTCAAACTCATCGCCCGGCTGCCAGCCGGCCAAATCGGGCTGATTTGCGGTTTCCCAGCCCAGGACCAGGCCAAACTTCGCCAATTTGGCGTCACCACTAAAGTCCATGTCCGCCCGATACTCATCCGAAGGCTGGTGATAGCGGTGCTCCACGTAGTCCTTTTGCTCGGCTTCTCCCCAGGCCAGGTCGTGCCCTTTAAAGAGAGCGCCTTCATTCACGCTGAACGCCGGCACGCCCACACGGGCCATGCTGAAATGGTCTGAGCGATAGTAATGTCCAGCTTCAGGGTGATTGTCCGGCTGAATGGCCAGGTCAAAATCTTTTGCAATCTTCTGGACCAGCGGATAGACACTCGTCCGCTCTGCTCCGGAAACCACCAGTTGCTGCGGCTCACCCACCGGCGCAATGTCGTCATAATTCATGTCGAGAGAAATATTCTGCGCCGCAACCGGCGGATGCTCGCCCAGAAATTTCGATCCCAGCAGGCCCTGCTCTTCCGCTGTGACGGCAGCAAAAAGTGCGGACCGCTTGGGCTTCTGGTCAGCCGAGGCAAACGCGCGCGCCAGCTCCAGCAGAATGCCGCAGCCGGTAGCATTGTCTGCCGCGCCGTTGTATATGTTGTCGCCCTTTTCATCCGGATGGATTCCCAAATGATCATAATGCGCTGAATACAAAATCGCCTGCTGCGCCAGCTTAGGATCAGAGCCATTCACCTTGCCAACTACATTGCGGGACGCAAATGACCGAACCTTGCTCACGATTGTCTCTTTCACCCTGACCGGTAATTCCACCGGCTTAAAGCTGCGTGAGTTTGCTTCTTCCATCATCTTGTCCACGTCCATGCCCACGCTCTGCGCCAGCTTGCGCGCAACTTCCAACTGGATCCACCCCGCTGACTTCAGCTTGGGAGTTTTCTCTTCTTCCAGCAGCGAACTCTCGCCGCCCCACGAATTGCGAACCACTTCCCAGCCGTAGCTCGCCATCTCTGTTTTGTGAATCAGCACCACGCCCACGGCGCCACGACGCGCGGCTTCTTCATACTTGTAAGTCCAGCGGCCGTAGTATGTGAGTGCGCGCCCTTTAAAAAAATTCGGATCATCAGACGGCGGCTCATTGACGAGCATCAGAAGCATCTTGCCTTTTACGTCCACGCCTTTGTAATCGTCCCAGTTATATTCCGGAGCGTGAATGCCATAACCCACATAAACCAGCGGCGCGTCGATCTCTGATTTCTCAGAGTGCGTCTGGTCGTTGGCCACATAATCGTCTGCAAATTTCAATGCCACCGGTGTGCCAGTCTTCGACACAAAAGCAAACTGCGTCTGCTTGGGATCAGTGGTCACGCCAAAAAACTTGATGTTCTGAAAATACGTGCCGCCATCTCCGGCGGGAGCCACGCCATAACTTTTGAACTGCGCGGCAATCCAGTCAGCGGCCATGTCTCCGCCTTTTTGGCCGGTGCCGCGGCCCTCCAGCTTGTCGTCAGAAAGATATTTCACGGTAGCGCGGATCTTCTCCGCGTCAATGGCGTTCATCGCCTTTTGCGCGCCGGCAGGCGCATTCTGCGCTTGTGCATGGGTTGCAAGACTAAAGATTGCAAAACTAAAGATTGCGAAACTGACGATCACAAACAGGCGTGTGCTGAGTTTTCTCATTAATTTTCCTCTCGCTGATTTTGCTGAGTAATGACTTGCTGAGTAATGACTGTTGAGTGCTGTTTGCTGAGTGCCATTCGCCGCGACCGCGGCTAATTCTTGGCTTCTCAACCAGGTTTAAACTCTGACACTTTTTCACCCGGCAAAAATATCTGTGCCACCGGCATATTGCTCATCATGGCGAGCCTGCGGTTTAGCTGGTCCATGTCCGCCTTTGACCAGCTCACCGTAGAAAACGTAATTTCGCTTTCCGGCGAAATCAGAAACGTAGTCGGCACATTGGTCAGCCCGTATGCATTGGACGCCGGATACCTCCCCGCCGGATCCAGCAACACTGGAAACGTTACTCCGAACCGCTTGTTAAATGCCTGCGTGTCCGCTGCATTATCCTGGGAGACGCCCACGAAGGTAAACTTGCCGCTCTCTCCGTATGCTTTGAAAAGGCGATCAAGATAAGGCGCAGCCATCTGGCATACCGGGCAGCTTACCTTGAAAAATGCCGCTACTACTGGCCCTTTGGTCTGTGCTTCTTTCAATGAAAACTTTTTTCCGTCCAACGTTTGCAGTTCTATCTCCGGCGCGTGTACGCCAGCTTCCAGTGCGGGCATGGTCTAACCCCTCCAGCTTAATTCCTCTTATTGTAGTGAACTATGGGGTTTCAGGGAAAACCAGTTCACCAAGCTGAAGAACAGCCTTCATATCTCTTAGATTTTCCCGAATCAGTGTGCCGTACCGATCCAGGTCCGAACAGGAATAGAAGTGGACCGCAGCCGCCCCCGGCTGCGCTGAAGAGTTTTCTCGCAAGCGAGAGCGCCTGCACTCCACTTTTGCTTGCAGTCGCATGCTCAAAAAAAATTCATGCCTTCAACGCTGCCCCGCCGAAACACAAGGCCCATTATGATTGTCCGGCAAGTCTCTACGCGGATTGCCCCGCTCGTCGAGATTTCCGGAAAAGCAGCTTTGCGACTTCTGTGCCGGCGCGTCGAAAGCAAAAGCCATCCCGTTGGCAATCTGGTTTGACTCATATGTGTTGTTACTGTTCGTTCCAGATTTAGTCTGAATGGCAATAGCATGCGCGCCGGAAGAATTATCTGCCAGAATTTTGTTACCGGCAACAATTGCGCCGGTAACATTTCCCTGGAAAATAAATCCGGCCACGCCTGAGCGATCAATCTGAATTGTGTTGTTTATAAACTTGAAATTCGCATAAATTCCTCCGCCGCCCACCACAAAGCCATATTTCCGCGGATGAATGATTTTATTGTTCTTGATCCTCACATCATGATTCACCAAGCTATCGATATTGAAGCCGTAATCCGTGTTAATCGCGGTGTTGTCGTGAAACACGGTTTCGCTCAGGTCCCAGCCGCCATAGCCAATCTGGTAGCCGTCCACCAGGTTGTTCCGCACTTCGGCGATGGCATTGCCAACGGCAATTGCAGTGCAGACAGTGCCAAAGGCCTGCGTCATACTCACGTTCTCAATCAGGTTGCCGCGATTTTGCCCCGGCTTGGACCGGTCCCAGGCGATGATCCACACTGGAAAAGCCTCCCAGCGCTCGTTGATCGCGCCAATTTCCGTGGATAAATTAATCGCGTTTACATCGTGAATCCAGTTTTTGCCCAGGTCAGAGCGCAGATGAATCGCCTCCAGCCCCAGCGCCTTAACGCCGTGGCCCCGCGAACGTGACTTCAGCTCCGGATAATTCCCATCAATCGTCAGATCAGATATCTCAACCCCTGAAGCACCGTCTGAGTTCGTGCTAAAAACCACATTCACGCCCGTATCGACTGGAAAATTTCTCGGGTCTTTCGGATCGGTGATGAGAAGATAGTCGCTCAGCTTTATTGTTGTTTTATCTTTACCCGCTCCGTGGATCTTCCATCCTTTGCCAAGAGTAAAACCTGCCGGGTTGCTATGCACAACGTTAATGATGAAATCATAATTGCCTAAAGTAGAAAACGTTCCCGAACCAAGGCAGACCGTAAGATTTTCTGTCTTGGCAATTGGCCTGGGATTGTTAGCGCAGCCCTCACTGTAGCAACGCAAGATCGTGTCGAAAGCTGCTACCGTGCTGCCATCACGCGCGTCTGCCATGGATGATCCACTGCCGTCATTCCCGTTGCGAAGAGCAATGTAAACGCGTGACGCGCCTTGCGGAAGCGCGCTACCTGGCGAAGCGCAGTCATTCGCGGGTTTGCTTTGTGCACCACCAACATTCTGCAACGCGATCCAAATGAAAGCCGCCATGAAGACTGCCCGCAAACGCCATCTCATACTCATAAAGTTTTCTCTTTCAGCTTCCGCAGGATTTTTCGCGTTAATCCTGTCAAAGCAAACCGCTCCGCATTGGCCAGCGGTACCCATTGGCCTTTTCGAGTCTTGCCGTCGAATACAAGGACTGCATAGTCAGTGGTAGTGATGGAATGCTTAAGTTTCATCATTGGTTGCATGGGTTGCACGGCTTGGCGCTTTTGGCTTCTTATGCCGTAAGGCGGTAGCTCCCACATGCCCGGCATGAGCGAACTGCCCTGGTCGCGCTGCTGCAGCAATACGCTGCCATTTTTGAGGCAGAGCGAATATTCCAGCACCGCCTTCTTGCGCGCGGCACGTTCAGATTGCGCATGTGCGCCGCGTGTGGCGCATAACTCAAGCACCGGACATGCGGTGCACAGAGGATTGCCCGGCAAGCAGATGACAGCGCCAAGCTCCATCATGGCCTGGTTGAAGTCTCCGGGAGACTCCACGGCCAACAGCGCGCCGGCAGTTTGCCAGTACTGGTCTTCACTGAGTTCTCTGCCGGTAACACGCTGCAATACGCGCTTGACGTTGCCATCCACCACCGCTACGGGTTCGCCAAAGGCAATACTGGCGACAGCATTTGCTGTATATCGTCCAATGCCGGGCAGTTCGCGCAACGCCTCTGCTGTGCGCGGAAAGTCGTCGCCTTTAGCAATCTGTTTGGCCGCTGCGTGCAGATTACGTGCCCGCCGATAGTATCCAAGGCCGCTCCATGCCGCCAGCACAGTTTGCTCTTGCGCTCGGGCCAGCCGTTCTACCGTGGGAAACTGCGCGGTAAATTTCTTATATCGATCTTCCACCACAGCTACTCGGGTTTGCTGCAGCATGATTTCCGAGACCAGAATTTTGTAGGGATCACTCTCACCGCGCCACGGCAATTTGCGCTGATTTTGCCGGTACCAGTGCAGCAGCAATCGGCGAAACGCGGCTGCATCTGGCTGATGTAGATTGGCTGCGGCTGGGCTCATGAAAGACTCAACTGAAAAGATTGTAGTCTAAACTTGCGCGGCGTTTTTTGAACGCCATTTGAACGCATACGGCAG
>DASZMF010000688.1:0-5786 GCA_035552035.1 Candidatus Angelobacter sp. | reverse complement strand
GTCCACCCCTGAGGTAATTTCACAAACCCTGCAGGGCACAGCATTGGTTTCGTGTCTGCCCAATTGTCCTCCACCATTACCAGCAGTGCCAACCGGGCCAAACGTTCGCGCCGCACTGGCATCTCAGCTGGTAACTGGTGTGAACGATCCACGTTCGTTCAGCCAAACCAACATTCCAACAAACTTTGGTCCAGATAAAGTACATACCTGGAGCCTGGGGTTGGAACGTGAAATCAGCAAAAACACCGCAGTGGAAGTCCGTTACGTAGGCAACCATGGCGAAGACCTGTTCCAAACCATCAATGCCAACCCGTTCATTACCAATCTTTTTAACAACTTCCCCAACCTGGTTCCTGCTGGTGAAACACCTTGCCCAGCTGCCCAGGCGGTTGTTCCTTCCGCCACTGGTAGAATCAATTGCAATGAGGGAATTCTCCGCAGCCGCGAAAACACTGGCTTCTCCAACTACAATGCTTTGCAGTCGGAGTTCCGTGCCAACAACCTGTTTAAACAGCTGACCATTCGCGCTTCGTACACTTATCAAAAGACACTGGACAACGTGAGCGAAATTTTCTCCACCTTCGGCGGCGGAAACTCTTCGTTCATCTACCAGAATCCCACGCAGCCAAATGGACCTGGCGAGTACTCTTTCTCCGGTCTTGACGTTCCCCAGCAGTTCTCGCTTTTGTTTACTGAGCAGTTGCCCTTCTTTAAAGAGCAGCACGGCTTGGCTGGACACGTTCTGGGTGGCTGGACTGTAGCCGCTAACTACCTCCTGGCATCCGGCCAGCGGTACACACCTACGCAGTTCTTCTCTGCACGTGTGTCGGGACCAAACTATTACGATACGGCCTTTACCAGTACTTTCAACAGCGGTGCTGAAAGCGCACGGCCGTTCCTGGGCAACCTGAGTGCTCCAGCAACACAGGTTGGCATTTTCATGTCGGATGCATGTAGGCTGTTCGTCTTGGGGAGCTTCTCGAATCCCGGTGGCCTAGGCCCTGCTGGCTCTGGCACGCAAGCTAATATGTGCGACAGCAGCATCGTTTCTCCTACAACCCTGATCAGCTTGACCGATCTGCAGAAAAACCTGGCAAAAACAACTGTCGATCCAACAACCTTTATTCCGACAGCGGTTACCAGCAAACAGGTTCGGGTAATCACCAATGCTGCGACGGCGCAGACCGTTTTTGGCACCCCGTTCGGCAATATGCCTCGCAATATCTCGCAAGACGCGGTGCAGAATATTGCCAACGCATCCATCTTTAAGAACATCAAGCTGGGTGAACATGCCAATTTCGAATTCCGCACCACCTTCCTGAATGCCTTCAACCACCCGAACTTTGCCTCGGTTGATCCAATCATTGAAGATGCGGGTCTGCATGGCGCATTTAATGGCTTCGGTGATGTGACAACGACCAACAGCACTACCCGCCGCATCATCTTCGGCGGCAAACTCACGTTCTAACCAACGTGCTGTAACAAACTTGGCCCGCCAGTTCGCTGGCGGGCTTTTTATTTCTCCTCAACTACCGCCCTGCCTTTTTAGAAGCCATCTCATAAATAGGTAAAACTTACATCGCGCTCTGTCGAACCCGCGAATTTGGCGAACGTTGAAAACGTCGAAACCAAGGATCGGGGTATTTATGAGATGGCTTCTAGTAAAATGATCTCAAGATGAGCAGCAACGGCCATTCCGCATCTGCGGTCAAACTCCCGGTCTACCTGGACAATCACGCCACCACGCCTCTGGATCCTCGTGTGCTGGAAACCATGCTGCCATTTCTGACCAGCAATTTTGGCAATGCCGCCAGCAACAGCCATTCCTTCGGATGGGTGGCCGCCGCCGCGGTCGAAAAAGCACGCCGCCAGATTGCCACTGCCATCGGCGCTTCTGCCCGCGAAATTGTCTTTACCTCCGGAGCCACGGAAAGCGATAACCTGGCCATCAAGGGCGTGGCGGAAGCCTTTCACGAAAAAGGCAACCACATTATTACCGCCGTAAGCGAGCACAAAGCGGTGCTCGATAGCTGCAAGCATCTGGAGAAACACGGCTACCGTGTCACCTATCTACCTGTAGGGACAGACGGACTGATCGATCTCAACCAGCTCAAATCTGCTTTCACTGACCAGACGATTCTGGTCAGCATTATGGCGGCAAACAACGAAACCGGCGTGCTCCAGCCGATTGAAGAAATCGGCAAGCTCTGCCGTGAGCGAGGTGTGCTCTTTCACTCAGACGCCGTGCAGGCGCTGGGCAAAGTCCCACTCAATGTCTCGCAAGCCAATCTTGATCTGGCTTCACTCACCGCCCACAAACTCTATGGTCCCAAAGGCTGCGGCGCACTCTATGTGCGACATGACGTGGATGTGCGACTCGTCCCCATGATCGATGGCGGGGGCCATGAAAGTGGCATGCGCTCCGGCACGCTCAATGTCCCTGGCATTGTTGGTTTCGGCAAGGCCTGCGAGGTCGCGCAGCAGGATATGGCTGAAGAGACTGTCCGGGTAACGGCCCTGCGCAACCGCCTCTGTGACCGGCTGATGTCAGAGCTCGACAACCTCGTCATCAACGGCAGCATGGAACGTCGCCTGCCAGGCAATTTGAACATGAGTTTCTTGAACGTGGAAGGTGAGACGTTGCTCACCGGCCTGCATGACGTAGCCCTCTCCAGCGGCTCAGCCTGCTCTTCAGGAAGAACGGAAGCGTCCTATGTTCTCAAAGCCCTGGGCATGAGCGACGAAGCGGCCGGCAGCGCCATCCGTTTCGGCGTCGGAAGATTTAATACCGAAGCTGAGATTGATCACGTAGCCGGGCGTGTGATTGAACTGGTGAAAAGCTTGAGAGATGTTTCGGCGATGAAGTAATAACAAAAAATTACCACGGATTCACGCGGATCAACGCGGATTAAAAAAACCAAACCAGCTAATTCACTTCAGTCCAACACGCCTATCCAATTCATGCTGATTTGCGTTCATTCGCGGCCAAGAGCTTTTCCTGGTCCGCGCAAATCCGCGGTAAAGGTTTGCCTTGCCTCTGTGATCCTTCGTGTCCTCTGTGGTAAAAGGTTCTAGTTTTCCTACTTGCCCACCGTCTGCAGCTCCTCCACCTTGGCCTCGCGCAAAAACTTTGCCGCTTCTTCCGGCGGTGTGGGGTTGATATAAAAGCCGGTGCCCCATTCAAATCCCGCGGTCTTGGTCAGCTTGGGAATAATTTCCAGATGCCAGTGATAGAAGTCGTTGGTATTTTCCTGTACCGGTGAGCTATGAATCACCAGGTTATAAGCCGGATTGTTCAATACCCTGACGGCTTTGTTCAACATAGTGCGCAGCATGCGCGCCAGATTCTCATACATGGTTGAAGGCGAGTTCTCAAACGCCGACTCATGCCGCTTGGGCAGGATCCACATTTCAAAAGGAAAGCGTGGCGCATACGGACTCAGCGTAACAAAGTCTTCATTCTCCGCCGCCACGCGCACCCGCGCCTCTGTTTCCTGCCGGATAATGTCGCAGAAAATGCAGCGCTCTTTATTCGTAAAATACTTTTTGGCGCCTTCCAGCTCTTCCACCACCTGCTTGGGCAAAATCGGCAGCGCAATAATCTGCGAATGCGGATGCTCCAATGACGCGCCGGCCGCCTCGCCATGATTCTTGAATACCAGAATGTATTTGAACCGGCGGTCTTGTTTCAGATCGAGAATGCGATCACGGAAGGCCCAGAGCATGTCTTCCACGCGCTTTAGCGGCATGGTGGCCAGCGTCTCAGCATGGTTCGGCGTTTCAATCACCACTTCATGCGCGCCCAGGCCATTCATCTTGTCAAACATTCCGTCGGCTTGGCGGTCCAGATCGCCTTCAATTCCTAAAGCGGGGAATTTATTGGGGACTACGCGCAGGTTCCAGCCTCCGGAATCGCGTTTTACGTTCTCACCCGGACGGTAAGCCAGAATCTCCGGTGGTGTGGTGCTTTCATTCCCGGGGCAAAAAGGGCAGAAGCCATTCCCCTTGAGTATGGCGGACTCGCGAAAGAAATCTCCGGGACGTTTGGAGCGGTCAGTGGAAATAATTACCCAGCGACCAGTGACGGGGTCTTTTCTTAATTCAGGCACAACTGTCATTTTAAACTCTTGTGGCTTTTCGTGCCCGCGCACGCCGTCAGCCCGTCACTCTTTGTTACAATCACGGTTTGCCCCTGCGCCTTTACAACACGCTCTCCGGCAAGGTGGAAGAGTTTTCCCCTGAATCGGACAATACCGTCCGCATGTATGCCTGCGGGCCCACGGTCTATGATTACGGCCACATCGGCAACTTTCGCACCTTTGTTGCCGTGGACATCCTGCGGCGCTTCCTGCGCCAGAGCGGATACAAGCTACAGCATGTAATGAATATTACTGACGTGGATGACAAGATCATCCGCAACGCAGCGCGCGATAAAAAGACCGTGCAGGAATATACCCGCAAATATGAAGACGCGTTTCTTGAAGACATGGGATCGCTGAATCTTGAACGCCCAGAGCGTATCGTTCGCGCCACCGAGCATATTCAGGAGATGGCCGAGTTCATTGCCAGGCTGGAAAAGAAGGGCATCGCCTATAAGACGGAAGATGGCTCCTACTATTTCCGCATCGCCAAATTCCCAGAGTACGGCAAGCTTTCTAAAAAAGATTTTGCCGGCATGGAAGATGGCGCGCGCGTTGACGTGGACGAATACGAGAAAGACAGCGCCCGCGACTTTGCTCTATGGAAAGCGCCCAAGGAAGGTGAAGCTTTCTGGGAAAGTCCCATTGGCCCGGGTCGCCCTGGATGGCATATTGAATGCTCCGTAATGTCCATGAAATATCTGGGCGATAGCTTTGACCTGCACGCCGGCGGCGAAGATCTCACCTTTCCGCACCATGAGAACGAAATTGCCCAGTCAGAGTCGCTGACCGGAAAAATCTTCTCGCGCCACTGGATGCATGTGCGCTTCCTGCTGGTCGAGGGCGAAAAGATGTCCAAGAGCATCGGCAACTTTTATACCTTGCGTGATCTGCTGGTAAAAGGTCACAAGCCCTCTTCCATCCGCTTTCTTCTGACATCTGTTCCCTACCGCAAACAGTTGAACTTTACCTTTGCCGGACTGGAGCAGGGCGCAAAATCAGTGGAGCGTCTCCGCACCTTTGATAAGCGCGTGCGAATGACGCCGCTTCCTGCGGGGACCAACCCTCTTGCGCAGGAGGCAGCAGCGAAAGCGAAACAGGAAATGCGCGCCGGCATGGAAGATGACCTGAACACCGCGCGCACCTCAGCCGCCATCTTTGACATGGTGCGCGAAGTGAATATCCTGGCTGATCGCGGCGAGCTTCGCGAAGGCGATAAAGCGCCCTTGCTGGAAGCCTTGCAACAGTTCGACGAGATCTTTGCCGTAATCAAAGATGATGACGCAGAAAAAATGAAGGCCGCCATGGAATGGGCCACCACGCACGGAATCATCAAGGAATCAGATGCCCCGGCAGACGCCATGCCAGACGAAGCGGTAAATCAGTTGATCGAAGAACGCAACGCCGCAAAAAAAGCCCGCGACTTTGCCCGCTCAGACGCCATCCGCAAACAACTCTCAGACGCGGGAATCATCGTAGAAGACACAAAAGAAGGCATTCGCTGGAAGCGAAAGTAACTCCGCGCAAATAATGCCACGCAAATAGCGCCCCTAGAATCACACCGCAGATTCTGACAGCGGCAATCGTACCTGGAAACGCGTATCGCCCGGCTGTGAATCCACCTGAATATTGCCTCGGTGCTTGCGT
>DASZMF010000687.1:0-1883 GCA_035552035.1 Candidatus Angelobacter sp. | reverse complement strand
AACGTTCCGCAGATTGAGCAGGCGGTAGTGGTCCCGGAGTTCCGCAAGCAGCGTGCTGCCCTCTCGGCAAAAACCAACCCAGCACTCGATCCTCGCGCCAAATATTTCAAGTAGAAGCATTTCAAGTAGAACTGAACCAGTTAGAATTGCACCAGTTAACTTTTAGGCCTTCCGCCAAACCTGTTCCATGAATGGGTTTGGCTTTTTTCTTTGCTTAGCAGTAATTAGTATTTAGTACCTGGTATTTAGTACTTGGTATTTAGTATTTAGAAGCCATCTCATAAATAGGTAAAACTTACATCGCGCTTTGCCGAACCCGCGAATTTGGCGAACTTTGAAAAGTCGAAACCAGGATCGGGGTATTTATGAGATGGCTTCTAGCAAAGACCACATCCGCATCGTTTGATGCTCATTGCTCATCAGCTTTTTTAGGTGGATCTTGCCATTATTTTTCTTGTTAGCAACACGCCTAATCCCACACCGATTCCAATGGCGGCTGCGCCCAGGGCTGCTTTTGCTCGTGGCGGCAGCGGTTTTTCGCGCTGGGTGAGCGGCGCCAGGACTTTACGCAGTTGGTAGCCCAGCCACAGGCTTCCGCCCATGGTGGGCGCGGCCATTTCCAGTTCGGCGAGGCTTTGCGGCAGGCCTCGGCGGATAGCGGGCCAGCCTGCTGTCATGGCTGGAGCAAAGTGCGTGATGTGGTCGATGCCATCACGCACTACGCCAATACTGCCCTGCGCCAGCAGGTCTTGCGTTGCGCTGTAGAGCGTGGGGACGTGGGTCCACATGTTGTAGAAGGAGACGCGGCCGTTGGTATCGATGAGATAGGTTGGATCGGCCATGCCGCCGTAGGTTTGGTGTGCCGATCCGCCGAGATCATCCACGGCGATTTGCCAGGGAATTTCTTCTTCATCCTGGTAGCGCTTGGCGTCATGCATTTTGGATTCGAAATTTGGATAAGGCGGAACGCCCGGGCCGGGATGGTTTTGCCGGACTACAACATCAAGAAAATGAATTTGGTTTTTAAACTCAGCGTAATACTTTTTGAGCGGCGCAACTGAGCCGATGGTGATGGGTCAGGTAAATGATCCAAAATGCAGGACGACGGGCTTGTCACGCAGCTGGCTTAGCGTTACTTTGCCTCCGTTGGCCAGAGACATGGTGAAGTCTGGCGCGAGCTGTCCGGGCTTCAGCCCTTTGCTGCGCATGGTGGCCAGGGCATCTTTGAATAAATGCTTAAAGCGGAAATGCCCGAAATTGTATTCAGCTATGGTTTGCTTCTTGTCTAATTCTTCAAGGTTGAGATTAGTTGCCACGGACATTCGCCACCTCATTGTCTATTTGGGTTTAGATGCGTGGATGTTCGCAGAGAAAAGGAGAGACACGGGAAAAAGCAGTATTTAGTATTTGGCTCTTAGCTCTTGGGCAGCGGCTGAAGCCGGGTCTTTCTCAACCTTTACGGCACGGCTGAAGCCCGTGCCCTGATACGAAGCTGTGTATGAATTTGGGGCATGCAGAATTCAAGTTTTGAATGAGGCTGAGTTAGTGGAACGAAGGGGACGTCAGTAGCTTTTGGCTTTTGGTTCTTGGCTTTTGGCCAGCGGCTGAAGCCGAATCCTTTTTCAACCTTTACGGCACGGCTGAAGCCCGTGCCCTGATACGAAGCTGTGCATGAATTCGGGTATGCAGAATTCAAGTTTGAACGAAGCTGAGTTAGTGGAGCGAAGCGGTGTGAGTGGCTCTTGGCTTTTGGCCAGCGGCTGAAGCCGGATCTTTCTCAACCTTTATGGCACGGCTGAAGCCCGTGCCCTGATACGAAGCTGTGTATGAATTTGGGGCATGCAGAATTCAAGTTTTGAATGAGGCTGAGTTAGTGGAGGGGA
>DASZMF010000686.1:0-2297 GCA_035552035.1 Candidatus Angelobacter sp. | reverse complement strand
TCTTGAGGAACGTTTGATGCCACAAACCTCTTCAGTAGCCAGGATAGCTGAACAAGATTATCAATTTCTTACCTTCCGCCTCATTCAAGAAGCCCGACCGCTTTGTAAACAGCTTTGGGAGGGACTGGCTAATCCAGAGTTATATGGACAGGTAAACTCGCCAGAGGCTATCAAAAAAGAGGAGAATGCTTTTTTATCACCATATCAGTCAACCATGATAGAAATAGCTCACGGCTGCAGCGTATCGGAGACTGAAAGCTTGTTTGAGCTGGAGCAACGCGGTTTGATCGAGCAAGTCAACGAAAAATGGCAAGTCTTCTCTGAGGTGATGCAACAGTTTGTGTTCCAACAAGAAAAAACAAAGAGCCAGACCAATACCAGTACGCCTGTACCGAATACCACTTCGTCTTCAGATGCTTCCACCGAAAGAGACGACGAACATCCCCTGACATATCTTGAGGGCAAAGTATACGATTACCTCAAATCCCATCTGGGCGATGTCTGTGATAAAAGAGAAATTATGCAGGCGGTTTGGGAAGAGGACAATATGCCATCTAACAGTGCCTTGCAGAAAATTATCGAGCGCATTCGCGAAAAAATCGAGGATGATCCAGATAGTCCTTACAAACTCATTGCCGTGCGCGGTCGTGGCTATATGCTGCGAAAAGCCTTGTAGGGGTGCGATAAATCGGACCCCATAGACATTAAGTTAAGGAAAAGAGTGACAAAAAGAGGCCCCATGTGCAATCATGAAAGAAACGTTTTGCCAAGTTTTCATGAAGCGAAGGAGACCCTCAATGATTAGTATAGCACAGATCGAGCAAGCCGTGAGAGAGGTGTTGGAAGAAGAAGCGAACCCTCTGGCACGAGAAACCGGCTTTATCCAGCGGGAGCGCAACTTCAGCGGGGCGGAGTTTGCCCAACTGTTGATTTTTGGCTGGCTGCAAAATGGGCAAGCCAGCCTGGAAGAACTGAGTCAAGTGGCTCAGGAGGTGGAGGTCACCCTATCAGCGCCCGCTCTGAGCCAACGCTTTACCCGGCAGTGTGCCGACTTTATGCGCCGTCTGTTTGAACGGCTGGCCCAGAAACGTATGCGAGCCGAGGCAGTGGAGATCCCCTTGTTACGGCGGTTCACGGCGGTCGTCATCGAGGATAGCAGCAGCATCACCCTCCCAGCGCAGTTGGCCGACGTCTGGCGGGGGTGTGGTGGGCGCGGCAAGAGCAGCAAAGCGGCGCTGAAACTGCACACCCGCTGGGATGTGCTCAGTGGCGAGTTACAAGGACCGCTCCTCACGGATGGGCGGCTGGCGGATGCACGCAGCCCGTTCAAAGAGCAGCCATTGTCGGCGGGCAGTCTCTTTCTGGCAGACCTGGGCTACTTTCACCTGGCTTGGCTCTTGCAGCAAGCACAAGCCGGCGTCTCCTGGCTGATGCGGCTCAAAGGTGGCACGGTCCTCTTGACGAAGAAGGGTCAGCATCGGCTGAAGTTGCTGGGCGTGCTGCCCAGGCAAGTGGGCGCGGTCATCGACCTGGGCGTGCTGGTGGGCGTGCAGAGCCGCATTCCCGCCCGCCTGATTGCCCAGCGGGTTCCCAAAGAAGTGGTCAAGCAGCGGCGCGAGCGCTTAGAGGAAGAAGCCAAAGACAAGGGCCAGGAGGTGTCGCAGGAGCAATGGGAGCTGGCCCAATGGACCATCGTGATCACCAATGTGCCAACCCACAAGCTGAGCGTGCCAGAGGCATTGATCCTCATGCGCTTGCGTTGGCAGATCGAATTACTGTTCAAACTCTGGAAACAGAAAGGTCTGCTGGATGAGTGGCGGTCTAAGAACCCGTGGCGCATCCTGTGCGAACTCTATGGCAAATTGAGTGCCATGCTCATCCAGCAGTGGCTGCTCGTCCTGGGGTGTTGGCATGATCCGCATCGCAGTCTGGTCAAGGCCAGTCAGGTGGTGCGCCGCGCCGGGCAACGGCTGCTCGCTGGCTTGACGCCGCAGGGGGACTTCACCAGCGTGGTGCAGTCCATTGTGCGTCAGATGCGTTCGGGCTGCCGCTTGAACACGCGCAAGAAGCGTCCCACCACTTCCCAACTCTTGCTCAATGGCCTCGATTGGTTCGTGCTTACCCCTTAACTTAATGTCTATGGGGTGCGATTAATCGCACCCTGGTATATGCCGCGCCTCATACCATTGCGCCAACAGCAGATCGAATCCCAAGGCAATTCTCGGCAACCTTTAAGAATGCTCTCCCCAAGTCAGGCTTTTCATCGTATAAAATACTGATCCCAGTTCCGACCATTG
>DASZMF010000685.1:0-1513 GCA_035552035.1 Candidatus Angelobacter sp. | reverse complement strand
GCAGTGTGCGTTCCATGAACGCCTTGGCCAGCTCGGTTTCAACTTTCAGCACGGTGTCTGCGCTCTGTTGCGCCTGCTCGGGCGATTGCCCAATCAGCACAAACATTTTTTTCATGTGCTCGACAAACGCTTTGCGAATCTCAACGGTAGGCGCGTCGTCTTTCAGGTAGTAGTCGCGGTCAGGCAGCGTGGTGCCCGCCTGGTCAATGCTTGCGACGGTCAGCTCAGCGTTGTGCAGGTCAGGGCCAGAGCCAAATCCCAGCAGCGGATTCGGGCCTTCCAGGGCCTCGCGGGCCATTAGCTCAATCATCTGCGTTTTGTCTTTGAGCGCAGCAATGCGGTCCAGTTCAGGCTTTAGAGGAGTGTATCCAGCTTTGTTGATGGCGGATTCATCCATGCATGAGGCGTAGAAGTCGCCAATCTTTTGTTGGATGGCATCGCGTCCCGGCGCATCTGCACTGGCCTTTTCCAGCACCTGCCGCAGGACAACCAGATTGTGCTCATAGACTTCACCAAAGCTCTCCCAGGATGACTGGTCGCCGGGAATAGGATTGTTCTTGAGCCAGTTGCCGCAGGCGTACTGATAGAAATCCACGCAAGGGTCGATCGACTTATCAATGTTGGCGATCTCAAATTTAGGCGCTGGAGCTGGCTTGGCATCAGTGGCCACAGCGGGTGCGGGATTCGCGGCCGGCGTGATCTTGCCCGGGTCTACTTTTTTTGAGTCAGATTTTTTTGGTGTTGGCGTGGGGCTGGCGGACTGGCCGAAGGCCACAGCGGCTGTCAGCAACAGGATTCCACTCAGCTTGCAAAGGTAATTACGCATCAAAATTCTCTCCTCGGGATGAACCGGCCATTGTAAATGCTGAGTGAATAGACGGCCTAAGCTGAAAGAGGTTTGCGGCGAAACTGGAGCGGAGTTCACCGCTACGGGCGCAAAGGACGCAAAGGGAGAAGAAACAATATCTTTCAAGGACGGCATGAGACGCACCTTAATTACTTTGCGTCTTTCGCGACTTTTGCGGTAAACATCTTTTTTGCGGTGAACAATCGAGTTTCTAGTCATGCGCACAAAAGAAAACGGCCAGCAGTGGTTGCTGCCAGCCGTTTCTTATTCACTTTCCGTAGAGGTTCAGCCGCGTTTAGCGATGTCCGCCGTGCGACTCGCCGCCGTGCGACGAACTTCCATGAGATGAACCGCCATGATAGGATCCGCCGCCGCTATTGTGCGAACCGCCCGAGTATCCGTGACTTCCGGTGCCATTAAAGCTGCGACCGCCACCGTTAAAGCTTCGGTTGCCGGCAAAGCTGCGGGCGTTATTTCCGCGAGACCCATTGCCTCTAAAACTTTCGCCACCACGGAAGTTGTTGCCACGTACCTCACCGCCTCTGAAAGTTTCGCCGCCTCGGAAATGCTCACCGCCCCTGAATCCTTCGCCACGGAAGCCGCGAACTTCGCCGCCTCTAAAGCGTTCGCCGCCAAAGCCGCCGCGGAAGCCTTCACGGAACCCGA
>DASZMF010000684.1:0-1752 GCA_035552035.1 Candidatus Angelobacter sp. | reverse complement strand
ATGCAGCTTCTTCGCTTCCCGCACCACATCCTCCACCTTCGGCAAAAAGAAATGTTCTAGCGGAGGCGAGAACGGCACAGGCGTATCCAGCGCAGTAATCCGCACGATCGGCCCATCCAGGTCTTCAAACGCTTCTTCATTAATAATGGCCGCGATCTCACCGGCCAGGCCGCCGGTTTTGGTGTCTTCATGCAGAAGAATGACCTTATTAGTCTTTTTCACCGTTGCGGTAATGGCTTCGCGATCCAGCGGGCAAAGCGTACGCAGATCAATGATTTCAACTTCAATGCCTTCTTGGGCCAGCGCGTCGGCGGCTTCCTGCGCAGTGTGGACCATCGCCGCATAAGTAATGATGCTCAGATCACGGCCTTCACGATGCACACGCGCCTTGCCAATGGGAACCGTGTAGTCGCCTTCCGGCACTTCGCCTTTAATGCGGCGATAAAGAAATTTGTGTTCGAGAAATAAAACTGGATTGTTGTCACGCACCGCAGACTTGATCAGCCCCTTGGCGTCGGCGGGCGTGGACGGTGCAACCACTTTCATTCCCGGCGTGTGCACAAAATACATTTCCGGATTCTGCGAGTGGAATGGCCCGCCATGAACGCCGCCACCAGCAGGTCCGCGCAACACCATGGGAGCCGGCGCGCCCCAGCGATAATGCGACTTGGCCACCATGTTCACAATCTGGTTGAAGGCACAGCCAATGAAGTCCATGAACTGAAATTCCGCCACCGGACGCAAGCCGGTCAGCGCCGCGCCAAACGCCGCGCCCACAATAGCCGATTCAGCGATGGGCGTATCAATCACCCGCTGCGGACCAAAGTGGTGGACAAATCCGTCAGTCACTTTGAACGCGCCGCCATATATGCCAATGTCTTCACCAATACAGAAGACCGTGGGATCAGATTCCATCTCTTCCCAGAGTCCCTGCCGGATTGCTTCGAGATATGTTGCCTGGGCCATATTGTTTTGTAATCCCGAGCGAAGCGAGGGATCCCTATCGCCCTCATCGCTCTCTTGGTATATATGTCAGCTTTAAGACGCTACTCGAGGATAGGGATCTCTCGCTATGCTCGAGATTTCAGAAAAACTAAATACCAATTACTAAAAGCTGCTACTTAAAATGTATCGCCGCCTCGCTCTCCTTCAGCTTGCCCTCACTCCTCCGCGCTTTCTGCGGCATGGCGTACTTCGGCTTGATAGCGTGACAGCCATCTTCACAGAAAACGCCTTCCGCAGCCGTATGCCCTTCAGGCATGGGAGAGTTCTCAGCAAACTCACGTTCAGCGTCGATCTCTTTGTCCACTCCGGCAATCATCTTTTCGTCTTCGGCGGTGGTCAGCCATTTTTTCTCCAGCAGATATTTGCGGAAGCGGTCAATGCAGTCGCGCTTGCGCCAGAACTCATGCATCTCTTTTGGCACATACGCCGCTGCGTCGTGTATGGCGTGGCCTTTCATGCGCATCAGTTTGGCTTCAATCATGGTCGGGCCTTCACCACGATGCGCGCGTTCCACCGCTTCATACGTTGCGTCATAAACCTGGCAGGCATCTGTGCCGTCAATAATGATGCCGGGCATGCCATAGCCTATCGCGCGATTGGCCAGGTCTTTTACGTTGACCTGATATTCCGTGGGCGTGGAATAAGCCCAGAGATTGCTTTCAATAATCAGCACCAGGCCCAGCTTGCGCACGGCGGCAAAATTGATGCCTTCATAACTCACGCCGGTGGATTGTCCGCCGTCGCCGA
>DASZMF010000683.1:0-3053 GCA_035552035.1 Candidatus Angelobacter sp. | reverse complement strand
CTGAGTGCTGCCTGCTAAATTTTCAAAGATCAAAAATCATCTCAGCACTCTGAAGTGCTGGCAGACTATAGCTAGGTTTATTCAGCACATCAAGTGCGAATTAGTACATGCTGGCCGTTAGTTCAATGAGATTAATCTTATGGTTTCACACCTTGAATGGTTCGGATTTGAGGCATAGGCAAACCTACAATCTTCCTAGCTATGCTTTGACTTACTATTAGCTGGCGTTATAATCAAATTCCCCCTTGAGACTTAGCCGCTAAGTCATATTTTTCATTTACGCTTCAGATGGTTTGGGCCATAAACTTTGGGCTAAATTAAAGGACCGTTGAAAGAAATGAAAAAAGCTCTCCTGCTTGTTTTCGTCACCGCCTTCCTGCTGCCTCATGTCTTTGCGCAATCCGCTGCCCCAGCCCCGCCCGAGCCGAATCGCATTACCGGCGCACGGCTTGACGCTGAATACAATGAAAACAGAACAGCTGTAACCTACCGTGTCACCAATATTTCCGACAAAGTCATCCAGACCGTCCGAACCTCTACCAAAGTTGGAGATAACTCATCTGGCAGTGGCTCATCAAACGCGAGTCTTAATCCCGGCGAGAGCGATACCAGCAGTGAGAGCGGCGGCGGCCCCATGACCGTTTATCTGGATGAAATTATTTATGCCGATGGAAGCGTGGAAACACGGAATGACACTGTTGCCGCCGCCCTGAAAGAAGAAGAGAGGCTGGCAAAACTACAGCGTGAAAAAGAGGCAGGGTATGCCAGCGACTTTGCGGTTCCTGATCCTGCCCTGCACATGTCGCAGGAAGAGCAGATTGTAAGGAACTATTACGGCAAGCTAAGCCTTCTATCTCAGGTTGGAATTTTAAGCAGCGTCATTTTCCATTTGGCTCCGGCAACCGGCCCGGACGCAGCCAAACTTCTGGAAAGCCGGATCCACTTTGCCCTGGGTGGATTTCAGGTGGGTGATCTTGCCGAAATGGAATCCAGTCCATGGACATTCCTGTTGAATCCAGATGCACCGCAGAATGTAATCGACATCATGTCCAGTGGTTCGAATATTGGCATCAATGATCGCCATTACTTTCTGCCCTGGTATGTAGTCAAATGGAAGAAACCAGCATCTCCTGAAGCGCAGCAGTCCCGCCGGGAACAATTAGATAAGTTAGCCAGATTTTTCGGTACATCCACCGTCAAGGATGCCATCAAAAGGATCGCTCCGGGCGATTGGTCGCGCTACGCCTCCTTTACTGTGAATGCCACGTTAGACGGCCGCACCATTACTTATCGCTCAGTTTTTCTTTTTACCGACCATGGCTCCAAGGTTGAACCTCTTGATCCCGCCATGGGCCTGCCTGTTCATTTGGATGCTCCTTTTTATCCTGTGGCACTGGTAGAGAGCGCCTATCGCGAGCTGCCTGCCGTCAAGTCATGGGTTGAAAAGAACCAGTTAAGCGGGTGCAAAAAATTTAAAGAGCCGGAAATCTGCTGCAATCCAGCTACAGGCCAGTGTGGTCTGGCCAGTGAAGATGTAGCGCACTCACTGGATGTCCCCATCAATGATAAAGAGCGTGAGTATGTAGAGTCGTTCTTCAAGCCGCAGCCAGCCCCCGTCGCGAAGAAGCAGCCGGAAGCCGCGTGTCCAGTGGATGCCGCTCCATCGGATGCCGTCGCAAAGAGTAAATAGCGCCCGCCTACCTGCTAAACTTTATGCGATGGAAACACACGAGTCAGTCAGCGCCATGGTGGATTCTTACTCGCATAAAGCCGTAGTAATTGCGCGGGAATTCAACGCCACTTTTGATTACAGTGAGAACTCCCTGATGGAGCTGGAAGGCATTCTGGCCCAGCTTGCGCTGGACCTGCCACCGGGCGGGCCCAGCAGTGAAGACCTTACCGAGATGTGCAAGATGTGGGGCTGTTATTTTGGCGAGGTGGTGCGGCGGCGCTATGGCGGCGACTGGGACATTGAGACGTATCCGGGCAAGCAGTTTGCCACATTGGCCCTGACAGTGGCGGGCAGCAAGCTTTTTCCGTCAATGAAGATACACCGCCGGCTCACCGAGGGTGAAGGCGACAATGTGTGGTCGTTTTACAAGATGGTAAAAAAGAAGCTCGAGACCGTGGAAGGCAGCACGAGCAAAGTACAGTAAGGTTCGCAAAATGGCTGCGCGCAGGGAATTGAGATGTCCGGCTTGCCAGGGCTCGCTGGCGGAAGTGGCCGACCCCAGAAACATGCCCTGGGTCTGCCCGGCTTGCGGCGCCAGGATCACCATTTCTTCCCTTGCCTTGTGGCTGGTGCTGCCCATTGGCTTTGTTGCCAGCATTCTGGTGGTGCAGCTTCTTGGATTGCAGGCCAACGCCGCGCTGCTCTGGTTTCCCATCTTGTTCCTTTGTCTTTTTGCTGCACTACGCGTGATGATAATGCTGCCGCCGCGGCTGAAGGTTGTGCCTGAGTCGGCCAAGGGTGCAGGCTCAGTAAAAAAAGACCTGATTTTGTTTGTAATCATCTGGCTGTCTCTGGTCTTGTACCTGGTGGCTTACGGATTTGTTACCGGATTGCTGGCATCGATCATGCAGGCCAGCGACGACGACAAGATGATAGTGCCCTCTATGTTTTCTGTACCGCTTGGGCTGATGAATCGCGCGTTCCTCATTACGCCCGACAAGGGCCTGGCGGATGTTCTGGGAATCTTGACGGCGAATTCATATTTCTATGCCCTGGTGCTGACTTTTATTTTAAAAACCGTGCACGGTTTTTTAAACCGGAGCCGAACGATCCAGTTGGGGATTTCAGACAAGACCGCGGGCGACGACGATGTTTTGTAAACCTACATTCTTAGACCGAACTGCTGTGCGTCGCGCGATTGGCTTCATGCTGCTTCTGGCTACGCTGGCTCTGGCTTCATGCAGCAAGGGTCAGCAGCCAGAGGCTCCAGACCGTCCGCAGCTTACGCCTGCCGTGAAGATGGTGGACCTTACATTTCACTCTGCAGCGCTGAATCGTGACATGCCCTACAGAGTTGTGCTGCCGGCAAATTTCGCTGCCG
>DASZMF010000682.1:0-2648 GCA_035552035.1 Candidatus Angelobacter sp. | reverse complement strand
CTTTTACATAGCTTAGGAGGATGCGCCCAATCTCTATGAATGCGCAGGGATAAACCGCAATCGGCGCATGTGGTCTCATACCATTCCGCAACTTTCCGTTCCTTGCAGGATTTGCATAGTTTGGGAGGATGATCCCAGTCTTTATGTATGCGAATTGCAATCCCGCATGAAGCACAATCTTGCTCATACCATTCTGTGGCTTTTTGTTCCTTACAAGATTTACAAATCCGGGGAGGGCTAGACCAATCCTCACAAATATGTATTTCATCGCCACAGCATTCACACGACGAACTATACCAACGGGCCATCGAGCACCCCCTACAATGCTCCAATAATAGCAGCTCATCGAATAGGATCAACGGATTTTGAAGGCAGGGCAATATGTAGAAGCGACAATCGACATGTTGGCAATGTATGAACTATTTTGCGATATCAGAGCAAGTTTCTACATACCCCTCACGATCCTCCTCAGCTCAATCACCTCAATATGCTCCGGACAATCCATCCAGTTGTGCACCCAGCACACAATAATGTCGCACCCTTCCGGCGCGTGTCCGTGGTCCACAAAATTTCTGCTGGCAAATTCAAATTCAATCTTCACTCGCTGCCACTTGCCTTGCGCCACCTCGCGCATGGCTTCGCAATCCGGAAACGCCGTCTGGATACGCTCCACCTCAATCCTCAGCTTCTCCGCCAGCATGCCAAAAACAAACACCACGCCGGCTTCATTCACCGGTTCATAACTCATCCCCCGCACCTTTGACGGCGCTCCGTATATCGGACGTCCCGGCAGAATCTTCCTGCGCGGCTGCGGTTCATCGTGGATCGCCCTTTCACTCTTGCGCCCGTTCTGCATCGTGCGACGGCCCTCTGCCGTAGTCTTTCCTTTCCACCGCGCGATAATCTCCAGCACGTCCGCCCATTCGCCCTGCGTTTTATTCTCAGCCACCAGCGCGCAAAACCGCTCTCCCGCCCGCGACCATGCTCCGCAGCGGTTAAGAATACTGTTCGCGCCAAACTGCCCGGCTTTCTTGTATTCCATGTGGCTCGGCGGACGTCCCAGCTTGCGCACAAGATGCGCCCAGTCCTCCATCAACGACACCGTATCTACCCGATGCCCCACCCCTCGCGGCTCAATCCCCGCCTGCTGCAAGGCATGCGCCAGGTTATTGAAATGCCGGTTGATGAAATAAGGGCTGACGCCGGTCATCCGCTGGATCTCAGTTGTGGTTGGCGTGCGGCCCAGCTTAGTCGCACACTTCTTGAGCAATGCAAGCACTTTTTCTTTTGTCATGGAGTTCTCCAGAAATAAAAACCCCTACCACTGAGGACGGAGTGTTTAGATTGCAGTAACTGGGTGGAGCAGCCATTTATGCCTGCGGTTTTAGAGCATAAAAATGGCGGCTTTAGCGGCTGAGGTAGAAGGGTGCCATTAGCCTGAGAAATTTTTGGTTTTGATTTTGCTAAGTACTAATGACTAATTACTAAAGACTGTTTTGCGGACACACGTATTGCGTCAAGTTGCAGGACAATCAAATCCCGCGTCGGAGTTTTGTTCCGAGGTTGCAGGCCTTTTCCGCTTGCGCGACTCCCATCGCATTCTATGTAATGCAACGGGCTGAAGGCTGGCGCCGCTCCCATCTTCAACCCACACTGTAAGCAAAACATAAACGAATTTCAATCCCAAGATATAGGATCGAACTGCCATTCAAACCACAAGATTCAAAATATTTTCCAAAATAAAAAACGCGCCCTTTGCTGTTTCATTCCTCTGCCCTTTGCGTCCTCTGCGGTTAATCTTTTGCCTGTCTTCGCGGTGCGCTTTGTTTTTTGCACAAAAATGCCCGGCACAAACCAATGCGCCGGGCCCATCCTTCTGCTGTACAGAATATTTACGGTTGCAGTGCGGAAATAATGAAGCTGAAGTCTGACTTGAAGCCTGCGGTGTCCTGGGCGAAGTTATGGCAGTCCATGCAGCTGTATGGGTTGGTCTGGCTTACAAAGGTTTCCAGCACTGAGTTGCCGAGCTTGGGCGGTTTGGGCGCGTTGCCAAACTCGCCTACCCACTGCGTGCTGATGAGTTTGTAATACGCCCACGGAGTATTCGGCAGCAGCGCCTGGAACGTTTTGTTGAGGTCAGCCGCGGTGGTTGGTGAGGCGGCCACTATCTGAACCGGCTTGTTGTGCGGTGTGCCATCTTTGTTCAGCTCATAATACGGCGTGGTGGCGGTTTCAATGTTGGGCGGGCAATCCGTGGCGGAGCAATTTGGATTGAAGAATGACTTCGTATCATTCTCCACCTGCTCGAAAGTTGCCCACAGCCACTTGGATTGCTTCTGCGTTTTGTGCGTGATGTGCAAACCCACCAGTCCAACGGTTACAGGATTGGCGCCGGGGCTGGGTGTGCCGTCTTCGTCGTTGTAAACGATTGCCGTGAGCGTGAAGAAGTGCGAGGGATCATCATTGGCTCCCAGCACTTTCCATGCGGCTTTGAATTCCATCGCGCCCAGCTCAGTTGCGCTGGATTGTTTGCTGGCTGGGAAGGTCAGCGCCTGCGCGGTTTTCTGGCCTGAGACCTTCCAGAGATTCTGCGCCATGATGTAGTTATATTCATCTTCGCCAATATTAATGGTGAAGCGGACAAAGCG
>DASZMF010000681.1:0-15630 GCA_035552035.1 Candidatus Angelobacter sp. | reverse complement strand
GGTGCGGTTCAGCACGGTGCGAAAGTCCAGCTTCAGCACGTCGGCTTCAATGATCTCAACATTGGGGTGCAGGCGATAGTTATAGCGGAGCTCGGCGGCCATCATGCGGTCCAGTTCCACGGCTATCAGCCGGTTCGCTCGCCGGGCCAGCACTGAGGTAAGCGCGCCTTTGCCGGGACCGATTTCCACCACCACGGTATTGGCAGTATCGCCCAGCGCGCTTACAATCTCTTCCGCGGCGCCTTCGTCATTCAGGAAATTTTGCCCTAGTTTTGGTTTTTTTGGAGTGCCCAATTGGCCCTTTTGGTTTCTGCCATTTAGAATTTTCGTAACATGGTTGTGCCGCGTCCAGCTGTCATTACCACGGAGGCCCCATGAAAATTGTTTTTGCCGCTTCTGAGTGCGTGCCCTTTGCTAAAACCGGCGGACTGGCTGACGTTGTCGGCTCTCTTCCGCAGGCTCTTGCCCAGTTGGGCCACTCCGTCTCCGTCTATCTTCCCAGGTACAAGCAGACCAAGTTGCCGGACGCCAAAGTTCTGCTGCCCAGCGTCACCATCCCGTTTGACGACCAATACCGCTTCTGCTCCGTATTGGATGGCGGCAAACGCTCAGGGGTGCAATTCTACTTCATTGACTATCCGCCGTTTTTTGACCGGGAAGCGCTCTATGGAACGCCTGCCGGCGACTACCCCGATAACGCGGAGCGTTTCGCGCTCTATTGCCGCGCCGTGCTTGAGGCTTCCAAGGTGCTGGGCGTCCCGGATATCTTTCATTGCCATGACTGGCAGTCCGCGCTGGTTCCCATTCTGCTGCGCACCAGCTATGCCGGCGATCCCGTTTTCCGCGGCACGCATTCGGTCTTCACCATACACAACATCGGCTATCAGGGACTTTTCCCTGAAGACACCTTGCCGCTGCTCACGCTTCCCTGGGAGCTTTTCACCATCGGCAAAATGGAGTTCTGGGGCAAGGTCAATTTTCTGAAAGGCGCGCTCGTTTTCTCTGATCATCTCACCACCGTGAGCCGCAAATACGCGCAGGAAATTCAGACCAGCGAATATGGGTTTGGACTGGAAGGCGTGTTGCGCTCACGCGCTGGGTCGCTGACGGGAATCATCAACGGCGTGGATTACAGCGAGTGGAGTCCGGAAAAAGATAAGCACGTTGTCCGGCAATATTCCGCCGAAAATCTCGCGGGCAAAAAAGAATGCAAATACGATCTGCTGCGCCAATTTGGTTTGGAGCAGGCTCCCATCGGTACGCCGGTGATCGGGATTGTCTCGCGCTTCGCCGCGCAAAAAGGTTTTGACCTGATCGCCGATGTGGCCAACGATCTGGCGCGCCTGCCGTTGATTCTTGTTGCCCTCGGCAGCGGCGACAAACAATATCAGGACCTGCTGCAGAAGCTAAGCCGGCAATATCCTGAGAAAATTGCCGTGAAAGTGGCATATGACAACGCGCTGGCGCACAAAATAGAAGCCGGCGCAGACATGTTCCTGATGCCGTCGCGCTATGAACCCAGCGGCCTGAACCAGATGTATAGCCTGCGCTACGGCACAGTGCCGATTGTCCGCGCCACCGGCGGCCTTGACGACACGATTGAGCCCTGGGAGCCAACCACAGCCAAAGGCACCGGCTTCAAGTTCAGTGCTTATTCCGGCGTGATGATGCTCAATTGCATTCAAGATGCGCTCAAGGCATTTAAAGACCAGGCCGGCTGGAACAAGCTGATGCTGAATGGCATGAAGAAGGATTTTTCCTGGACGTCATCGGCGCGGGAGTACGTAAAGATTTACGAGCGGCTCTCCCCGCCAAAGATAACCGGACCAACTGAAAAGGCGCTGGAACTCAGCAGAGCTTAAATCAGGCAATCGTCAGACACGCCACAGCGCAATCGCCGCGCCTGCTGCATACGTCATGGTGATAAAAACTGAATTGGCAATAAAGATTGCTATCACGGCCAATCGCGTGATCCATGCAGGAGCGCTCCACCAGCGGACTATATGACTTGTCTCAGGATAGTAGAAGCGTAAAAGCGCCTTGGATAGATAGATCATTTCTATTAGCAGCAGGCAAAATACGGTGCCTAGAATCATCCCCTGCAAGACGCGGCCATGTGCAATTTTAAAGATGGTCGAGAACAATGGCTTCGGAACAAGGCTGAACAGAATCACAAACGAAGCCACATGCAAGCTGAAGACCAGGTGCTCCACAAAGAGTGGCCTGCGTTTGTGATAGAGCAGAAACAAAAAACCGGCCAACAGCACCACGTTGCAGAAAGAGAGCGCTGTTGCGTAGGTCTTCAGTTCGTGGTCGAATTTTTCCACCGCGGCTTCAGATTTAAGGTCCTTGCGGGCAGCCTCCCGCTCCATGAATCGGGTAAGAACTCCGAAAATGTCGAGCGTCTTTACGGTCTCTTCGACTGTGGAAGTGGTAGGTGGTCCCGGAGGCAACAAGTTTAACTGCAGTCTTTGTACGTTAAGTCTCATGGCGCCCGGCGTGGGAAGAATCGCAAGAACTACCAGGCAGGTAAGCAGCAGCCGCACAGGATTGATGTATCCGCGCCGATGCCCGGCAAAATATTCAGCGGAGAGAAATCCGGGCCGAAAAAGCAGACAGCGGAAAGTGTGAAAGACCTTACCGTCCACATGGCTCAGTTCATGCAGCAAATTGTGTTTTAGAAAATGCCACAGAGTGAGTGAATGCCGGTCAATTACGTGCTCTCCACATTGCGAGCAAAAAGGGCCGCTGAGAGGAGCGCCGCAGTCAGCACAGGTTGTTGGAGTGTGTACGGTTGAATCATCTGGAGCCGCGTGGCTGTGAGTCAATTGGTCCATTATTTATTTGTGCTCAACCGTTTCTGTCGCGCGAAATACCAGAACACCGGCACGCCAGAGAGAATAATCAAACTGCCGACAATCGAATTCTGCCGGTTCTCAGGATCGGCCAGCGTGTAATACAGCAGAATGCCTGCAGCCACAATGAACAGTGCGGGTACAACCGGATATCCCCATGTGCGATAAGGACGGGGCGTATCTGGCTCGCGTTTGCGAAAGACAAAGATAGTGCTGGCGGCGATCATGTAAAAGAGCCATTCAGCAAAGATCGCCAACGCCGTTAGGTCTCTGAACGCGCCTCCTACAAGGAGCAGGATAATCGCGATCACAGCCTGCACCACAATCGCCAGCGCGGGCGTGTGAAAGCGCGGATGCACCTCGCCCAGTCGTTTGAAGAAATATCCATCGCGCGCCATGGCAAACGGTACGCGTCCGCCACTCATAATAGTTCCATTTAAAGTTACAAACATTGAGAAGGCCATGCCCGCGGAAACCAGCGCAGCGCCCAGCGATCCAATGGCAATCTGCGTGGCCAATGATGCCGGAACTTTGGAACCGGCAATCATGCTGGCAGGCATTACATATTGCACGGCGGCATTGATGCCCATATAAAGAACGGCCACCAGGCCAACGCCGGCAATCAGCGCAATGGGAATATTGCGCCCGGGATTCTTGATCTCGCCGCTCACCATGTTGAGATCGTTCCAGCCGTCATAAGCCCAGAGTGCCGCCACCAGCGCAGCCATAAATCCGGCCATGCCACCCTTGGCGCCCAGAAACGTTGTGTGAAAATTGCCCCAGCTTCCGGTGGAAGCCGTGAAGCCAATAAACAGGATGGCCAGGATCATGCCAACTTTTAAGGCCGTAAATACCAGTTGAAAGCCGCCAGCTTTTTTGACTCCAACATAATTCAATGCGGAAATCAGGATGGTGGCGGCAATCGCTACCAGAGTGCCGTTGGTTACAGCAAAAGTTTTTTCTCCCAGATGGAAAGAGAAAATATTGCTGGCGAGAAAGCTGAGCCGAGGAAATGTGCCCAGCACATCCACAATGCCGGTGGTGACCGACGCAATCGACGCCGGCTTGGCAATCAAAAACCATGTCCAGGCATAAAGAAATGCCGGCAACGGGCCGTAAGCGTCACGGATGTAAACATATTCGCCGCCCGCCCATGGCTTGATGGCGCCAAGTTCAGCGTACGTGAGCGCGCCGGCAAATGAGAGCACGCCGCCCACGATCCATACCAGATAGACCAATCCGGCAGAGCCCACATCTTTCATCATTTCGCCGGGCACGCGGAAAATGCCGCTGCCAATAATTGTGCCGGCCACAATGGCTACGGCGTGCCAGGCGTTTAACTCGCGCAATAGATCAGGCGCTGATTTGGGCGCGGTCTGCATCCGTGTCGGCCTCCAGAAGGCTTGCGAGATATCCCACAACAAACGTCGTAATCGAGCCGAAAGTCACGTACCAGGTCCACGCGACGTGGGTCCATTTCCAGATATAAATGTTCAATGCCAGTCCGCAAAGCATACCAATAATTGCGCCTGTCTGTTTGGCGCGCTTCGTGAGCAGGCCCAGCAGAAAGACGCCGAGCAATCCGCCATAAGCCACTGATGCGAGACTCAGTCCAGTTTCTAAAACAGTGCGGCTTTGCCGCGACAAGATTGCCAGTCCAAAGAGCACTATGCCCCAGCCAATGGTAGCGACGCGTGAAAGCATAAGCCGTTTGCCGTCAGGGGTTTCAGGATTGCGCCGCAGATAAAAGTCGATCATCGTGGTTGAAGAAAGAGAGTTGAGCGCTGCGCTCAGATTTGACATGGCCGCCGCCAGAATTGCGGCAATCAACAGTCCGGAGATTCCGTGCGGCATGTGCTCCACAATGAATGTTGGGAAGACGTAGTCATTGGTCGCGAACGTTCCATGAGCGGCTTTTTGATAGAAGACCCACAGCCCCGCGCCGACCAGCAGAAACAAAGTGAACTGCACCAGAATCACGCCGCCGCTGAAGAGCAGAGCGGTTCGTGAATCGCGTTGATTGCGCGCTACGAGCAGCCGCTGGACCATCAACTGATCAGTGCCGTGAGTGGCGGTGTTCAGGAACATGCCGCCGATCATTCCGGCCCAGAATGTGTATGTCTTGAAAAAATTCAGAGAAAAATCAAAGACCTGCAGCTTGCCGGCGCTGGCGGCAATGGAGTGAATCGCGGGCCATCCACCGGGGACGAGATGCAGCAACGTGAAGAAACCAACAAACGTTCCACCGACATAAATTACAAGCTGGATTACGTCTGTCCAGATCACGGCAGCCATGCCGCCTTCAAAGGTATAAATAAGAGTAAGCGCCATCACAATGGCCACGGAAGCCACGCCGCCGGTTCCCAGAGCAATACTAATGACAATCGCTACTGCCCACACGCGCACGCCTTCCGCGGCGGCCCGGGTAGCCAAAAAAACTGCGGCAGTAATCCGGTGCAACTTTTTCCCAAACCGGCGGTCTATTAGCTGGTATGCCGTGAACATCTCACCGCGAAAGTATTGTGGGATAAAGATAAGGCTCACGACGATCCGGCCGAGCAGATAGCCGAAGATAATTTGCAGGAATCCGAAGTTGCCGCCGTAAGCAATACCCGGCGTGCCAATGACCGTAAGCGTGCTGGTTTCAGCGCCAACAATAGACAGGGCTATGGCCCACCAGGGTATGTTGCGGTCGGCCAAAAAATAATCGCGTAGTGACCTTTGGGCCTTCCGGAACCTTAGTCCAAAGAGTGTAATACCAATCAGATAGGCAACGATTATGATTCCATCTACAATTTGCAGTCGCATTGAATAGTTTTGTGTGCTCAGCCATTATTCGGGAAAAATGCTGGAAAACGAAAACAAAAGTTGTGGAAAGATAAATTAAAGTCCAATCATGCCACTGTACCTGGGAATTGACGCCGGAGGGACCAAGACAGACTGCGCCGTAAGCAATGGCGCGGAGCTGCTGGGCCAGGCCACGGGTGCAAGCTGCAAACTGGCGCGCGTGGGCAAAGAGCGTGGCCGCGAGAATTTGCAGTCGGTCATCCGGCAGGCTTGTGAAGCAGCGGGCATTCCCGTGCATGAAATTCAGCATGTGTGCATCGGGATGGCCGGCGCGTCACTGGCGGAAGCTGTGCACTGGGCGCAGCAGACCATCCGCGAACTTATGCCGGAAGCAACCATCTATGTTGCCGGCGACCATGTGATTGCGCATCGCGCGGCCTTTGGCACGTCACCGGGCGTGCTGGTGATTTCCGGCACCGGCTCCATTTCCTTCGGACGCAACCAGAGCGGCGAAACTGCGCGCGCCGGCGGCTGGGGACCAAACGTCTCTGACGAAGGCTCTGCGTTCTGGGTGGGCAGGGAAGCGGTGACCCAGGCGCTGCATGCTTTTGATTTTGGCAAGAGCAACGGCCTGCTGACTACGATTGCCGATTGCTGGAAGGTTGCGCCGGAAGAAGTCATCCGGTTGGCCAATGCTTCTGAGCCTCGGTTTCCTGAACTAGCCGGGCCGGTGATGAACGCCGCCGAGCAGGGTGACGTAAACGCGCGCATGATCACAGAGCGCGCTGGGCAGGCGCTGGCCGGATTGGCGAGCGCGGTGATTAATCGCCTGTGGCCCAGCGGAGGCGTGGTTCCGGTGGCACTCGCCGGTGGAGTGCTGCAAGGTGCGGCGCTGGTGCGCCAGGCATTTAAAGACGCCATGAAAGTTGAGCAGCCGCTGGCTGCGGTGAGCTTTGCCTATGTGCGACCAGTATTGGGTGCGCTGGAAATTGCCGCTCAACGCGGAGTGAGAAAATGAGCGATTCTTCCACGAACCAAGCCACTAACCAGGAAGGCGCGGAAAACGCAGCTGGGCAGGAAGCGCCGGAGCAGCCAGAACCTCCTCGAGTTAGAAGCGCCGAGAAAAAAATAATCCTGCCCGCAGACGCCGACCTGGAACGGCAGGTCCACGATACTTCGCCGGAAATGATGATCGCCGCTGCGGGCGATCCACGGTTGACTGAAGACCTGGCGCTGGCTTTGCTCAACCATCGTGACCTGCCGCGTGAAGCCCTGGAAGCGTTGAACAAAAATGGCCAGCTGATGCAGCAGCGCAAGATGCGCCTTGCCGTGGTCATGCATCCGCGCACGCCGCGCCACATTTCTGTTCCCACCATCCGCCACATCCATACGTTTGAGCTGATGCAGGTGGCGTTGCAGCCTGTGGTCCCCCCAGACGTGAAGCGCGCAGCCGAAGAAGTGCTCATCAGCAAAGTGGCAAATATTTCTTCTGGCGAGCGATTTACGCTGGCTAAGCAGAGCTCCGGCCGCGTGGCTGCAGCCCTGCTGCTGGATAAAGAAGAGCGCATTATGCAGGCAGCGCTGAACAATCCGCAGATGACGGAGATGTTTATTGTGCGGGTCTTGAAGCTTGAGCGCGGCACAGAACTACTTGCGCCGGCAGTGTCGCGCCATCAGAAATGGTCATTCCGTAATGACGTGAAGGCTGCACTGCTCGGCAATAAGAACACGCCGGCCACGCGGATGATCCAGCTGGCTGCCGAGCTTCCTGTGAATTTGATCAAAGATGTTTTGCGGAATGGAAGGCTGAGCCCGCAGGCCAAGAATAGTTTGCTGGCAGTGCTGGAGAAGCGTGGGCTACGCGCTTAAAACCTTGAAACACAGAGGAAAGGAGGACGCAGAGGAACGAGTAAGATCGGATGATCGGGAAATCGGGTAGTCCGGTGATCGGAAAATCAAAATCCTGGATAAATCATTAAGCCGCCAACTGCCAACATCATCTTAAATTCCTCCGCTTACTCTGTCCCTCTGTGTTTAAAGGTTTTCCTGCGTTTCAAGGTTTTAAGTATAAGCCTGATACCCATCATCTTTTCCCGGCACAATCAGTTCATCCAGTTTAAGGAATTCCTGCACCACTTCTTCGTTCGACCGTTCCATTTCATGCACTGATCCCACAAAGATGGCGCGCGCTTCATGTAGAAACACGATGCGGTCGGCGAGCTTTTTCGCCAGGCGCATGTCATGCGTCACTACAATGCTGGTGAGTTTCAACTGAACTTTCAGTTTCTGGATCAAGTCGCCCAGAAGCTGTGCCATCAGCGGATCGACCATGGTCGTCGGCTCGTCATACAGGATGCACTCCGGCTGTGCTGAAAGTGCGCGGGCAATAGCCACGCTGCGCTTCATCCCGGTTGAGAGGTCAGAGGGCAGCAGGTCGCGCATGGGCTTTACGCCCACCATGTCCAGCAGGCCATCGACGATCTGGAATATCTGGTCTTCGTCCAGATCATGGCGCTCACGCAGCGGAAAGGCCACGTTCTCGCCGACGCTCAGCGAGTCAAAGAGCGCGCCGTTCTGGAAGACCATGGTCACTTTTTTGCGAATGTGTTCAAGCTGCAACTCGGCGTAGTCGGTGATGTCTTCAAAGGCGACAATCACGCGGCCGGAATCGGGCTTGAGAAAACCCATGATGTGATGCAGTGAAACTGATTTGCCCACACCGCTGCGGCCCAGTATGCACAGCGTTTCTCCGGGATACACGGGAAAGCTCACGTCTTCCAGAATCTTATGATCGCCAAATGCTTTATAGACGTGCTTGAATTCCACGTAGGGTAGCTTGTGCTCCGGCGACGGATCGTGAGGGTTATGGCTCATGTGTCCTGACCGGAGAGGCGGCGGCGTGCGCGGGCCAGATCGTCCGGGGTGTTTAGATTTTCGAACATATCGGGCGCGAAGGCAAACTGGCGCAGCTCCTGATCTTTGAGCACCAGCGTTTTTACCCGGGAAAAGAGTGGCACAATCTTGTAATTGCCTGAGCGCAATGCCGCTTCCGCCACCGGCAGAAAATCAGGCGAGTAAACCGCGCACAGCGGCTGCGTATAGCCATTGATCTCTGGAGTAGTCACGACCGCGCCTGAAGCAGTGGCCCGCTCGGCTACATAAGAAAGAAATTTTGGCGCGATAAACGGAGTGTCCACGGCGATGACCAGGTTGAATTCAGTCTGTGAGTTGGTCAACGCGGCATGAATGCCGCTTAGCGGTCCGCAGTCAGGGAAGATGTCTTCATAGACCGGTGCAATAGCCCCATACATTTCAGACTTGCCCAGAATGGCGACAGTCCGGCACACCTCGCGCAAAGCCACCAGCGCGTGCTCCAGAAGCGTGCGTCCATTCAACGTGACTGCAGCTTTGTCCTGGCCCATGCGCGAACTCTTGCCGCCGGCAAGAACAAAGCCCGTAAGCTGGGAATGCACCATGGGGGCTGATTTTAGCGGAAATATCGCCCGTGGGGATAATTTCTGTGGGAATTAAAAATGTGGCCCAAAGGAAAACGGCACTCGAAGCAATCTCTTAGAAAATCTCCAGCCCCATGATTCTTCCAAAAGCATCCAGTTCAAGGCTGCCTTTGCCTTCCAGCACGGAGTCGCCATTCAAATCCGGTACGGTGATGAAGACTCTTTCATTTACCACGCTGGCAGAATCTGTCCGGCCCAGATATTCCAAAGCGCGGCGGCTGCGCAGGTTTTCAGGCAAGCTGAACGCCACGTCAGCCAGTTCGCCGGTTTCAGTCAAAGACAGCGCCACGTCCACCGGATAGCTCTGGTCCGCGCCTCGCTCCTGCGTTGTGGGATCAAGCATGGGCTTGAACGAAACGTAGTAGTAGAAGGTATCTTTCTCCGGATTGTAAACGCCGCGTGCAATGCGTAAAGACATAAAAAAGGAAATAAGTTTTTAACACATTTGCGTTGAAATCTCGAACCGGCGGAATGCACGAACGATGTACCGATGCATTTATGTTGTGATAGGGATCTCTCGCTGCGCTCGAGATGTTAGAAAAAGCATCTAAAATCACATGATGAAAGTTTTTCTTACCGGCGCTACCGGCTTTGTTGGACGGAACATGCTCAAGCGGTTACTGGCAGATGGACACAGCGTCCGCGCGTTGGTGCGTAATCCGCAGAAAGACAAAGCGCTGGCGCAGGAAAAAGTTGAGCTGGTTGCCGGGGATGTGGCGGAAGGCGCCGGCCTGGATCAAGGCATGCAGGGCTGCGACGCGGTGATCCAGCTGGTGGGCATTATTGTGGAGAAGGGAAAGAATACTTTTGAACGAGTGCATCACGTTGGCACGCGCAATGTGGTGGAAGCCGCGAGACGGACGGGCGTCAAGCGGTTTGTGCAAATGTCGGCGCTGGGGGCGCGCGCTGATGGGCCAGCCGAGTATCAGGTCACAAAGTGGAAGGGCGAAGAAGAAGTCCGGCGCGGCGGGATACCGTATTGCATTTTGCGGCCATCCTTGATCTTTGGTGAAGGCGACGGCTTTGTAACGCAGATGATGCAGACCATGCGTTCGGCTCCGATCATGCGGCCAGTACCGGGTGACGGCAAGCCAAAGTTCCGGCCGATTTTTATCGATGACGTTACGGCAAGCTTCGCCCGCGCGTTGACAGTTGAAGCTGCGGCGAACCTGACCATCGAACTGGGAGGCGCGGACGAGCTCACACTCAATGACGTCCTCGCTGAAATCGCGCGCTGCGCTGGTGTCAGCAAGCCAGCTATACACGTTCCCATGCCGCTTATGTTTGCCGGTGCTGCGGGCATGCAGATGCTGCTCAAAAATCCGCCTGTAACCGTAGATCAGTTACGCATGCTGGGTGAAGGTTCCACGTGTGATATTGGGCCTATGAAACTTATTCTGGGCGTGCATCCGAAGGGATTTCAAGGCTGTGGACGCTAAAAGGATTGGGCCCTGCTCAGGTAAAAATCGTGCTTAAGTACAAATGCGCAATTGCAGCAACTCTGGCTGCGACGCGGGTTAGAATAACGTAACGCAAGTTCTCGCCAATTTCGTCTGGCCGCATTCTTCGTCTTGCAAGAATGGCCGTAAATGATTGATTTACACAAAATTTGCTCACGGTGCAGTCGATCTCATCAGCTCTGCATCTAATACGCATACGCCCCAAAAACTGAAGAGGAGTAATGTTTATGAAGAGAAATCTTTGGCTAGTCCTGGTTTCCCTGGCCGTGTTGGCCGTGGGATGCTCGCGCGTGGGCGATCGTACGGATGCGCAGGTGGCGTCCGATGTGACAGACAAAATCAAGGCGGACAACAGCGTTCCGGACAAGCAGCTTACCATTGCCGCAAACAGCGGCACGGTAACGCTCAGCGGCAATGTAGCAGTGATGCAGCGCGCAACGCGGCTGCGAGTGACGCCGGGCAGGTTGCCGGCGTAAAAACCGTGATCAACAATCTGCAGGTTGCGCCGGTCTCTGCCGCGAACCAGGCGCCGCCGCAGGCCAGCAATTATCCTCCACCAGCGCCGACAGCCAGAGAACAGCGCAGGCCTTCACCGCGTACACGTGAAAAGAATTTACGGCCATCCTCTGGCAATAACAATGGTGACGACAACTCACGCAATTTAAATCCATCAAACGGCAATGGAAATGATTCAACGCAATCCAGCGCGCCTCCAGCGCCAGCGCCGCCACCGGTCCCGCAGAAAGTTACAGTGCCCTCGGGAACGCAGTTGAGCATTCGCCTGAATGACGAAGTGGATTCAGAGAAAGCGCAAGTGGGCGACATCTTCCACGGATCGCTTTCCGCGCCGATCACGATTGATGACGAAACAGTCCTGCCCACCACGGCTGATGTGGAAGGCCGCGTGGTGGACGTGAAATCAGCGGGCAAATTTGCCGGACAGTCTGTGCTCACGCTTGAGTTGACCAAGCTCATCATGAACGGACGCACATATAGCCTGCAGACCGATCAATGGACCAAGTCTGGTACGGGCCGTGGCAAATCAACGGCGGCCAAAGTCGGCGGCGGCGCTGCTGTGGGCGCGATTCTTGGCGGGATACTGGGCGGCGGCAAAGGCGCTGCTATTGGAGCGACCGCCGGCGCAGGCGCGGGAACTGGCGTTTCCGCCGTGGGCAAAGGGCAGCAGATTATCCTCCATCCAGAGCAGGTAATTGCATTTCAGCTGCAGAACTCATTGACGGTCACGCCGGGAGCGAACCGACCAGTGATGAATCAATAATAAGTTTTTACACTTTTAAGCTTTAAAACTGACGCCGTCTCTCTTTTGAGGCGGCGATTTTTGTGTATATTGGGCAGTCTGTACGCAACGCCGGTCGATTTGTGTTGCAGAAGCGCCGCATAGGAGTAGTGTGTAACTAATGCGAGAAATCAAGATCAATACTCCTCCAACGCTAAGGCCCAAGGCCATCGTCAAGGGGCCTATCCGATGCCATAAATGCCAGTTGGTGTGCCGGGACGCGGAACAGTATCTCAGCCATGCCTGTGTCATACGGCAGATTCCGCTGGCAGACGTCAGCCGAAGTTAATATCGGTCCCATCCGGCGTGCTTTTTTGCCGAGCACTAGAATTATTGCTGTAAAGCGGCATCCAACACCCATATGGCAAAAACCTAAGGCATGGCTAAAACAAAGATCAGTGCCCTGATTCACACTTGCGATAGCGCCAGTTCACTGGGGCGCGCGCTTGATTCGCTGCGTCCGTGCGACGAAGTGATTGTGGTGGACCACGGCTCAAAAGATGACACGGTGAACGTGGCCAGGGAGCACGGCGCCAGAGTTGTTCAAGCTGTGCCGGGCGTGGACCGCGGCGCATACGCGCAGGACACACGCAATCCATGGATTCTTTGCCTGCTGCCTGATGAAGCGCTGGCGGAAGAGCTGGAAGCCTCTCTCTTCGAATGGCGCGAGATCGAGCATGACATTAATCTGATGGGCTTTAATATGGCGATCCGCGAGCAGAACGGCGTGGGCTGGAAATCTCTGGATGCAGAGATGAGGCTGGCCAATCGCAAGCAAATTAACTGGACAGGAGACCTGCCGCCGGCGAATCCTAACGTTCCAGCACTCGCTGGGCACATTGTGCGGATTCCGCATAGCGAATGAGTCTTGGAGGATTTGGTAAGTGGGTAATTTGGTAAGTTGGTCAATTGAAAACTGCTGTGGATGCGTTTTTCGTACCAGTAATTTTCTTGCCGCCACGAGAGTTTGTTTTTCAAATTACTCAATTCCCAACTTACCCAATTACCAAATCCTCTAAATTACCCATTTACCAAATCCCTTCTGTCCCAAAGTACCCAATGAACCGTTCCCCGGCCTGCGTATAATCTCCCCAGACTTATTCGAAGCGGGAGCGCGCCCTGAATACTCTTGATTTTGCCGGACACAATATCTATTTCCTTACACTTGGATTTTTTCTGTTTGGATTAGTCTTTGGCAGTTTTTTGAATGTGTGTATTTACCGCATGCCGCGGGAGCTTTCCGTGGTGAGTCCGCGCTCGGCCTGCCCCAAGTGTGAGACACCCATTGCTGCCTATGACAATATTCCGGTATTGAGCTGGATTCTGCTGGGCGCGAAGTGCCGCACGTGCAAAGCGCCTATTTCTGCCCGCTATGCAGGCGTGGAGTTGCTGACCGGCGTGCTCTTTGCCGCTTCTTACTTTTCTGAAGGCTCGACTCTGGGCGCGCTTAAACTCTGCGTGTTGTCATTTCTTTTGATCGGACTGATTTTTACTGACGCGGAAACCAAGCTGCTGCCTGACCTGCTGACGAAGCCGGGGATTGTTTTAGGTCTGATCTTCAGCGTACTGGTCCCGCTGGAAGGGCCGGCGCACCATTTTTTACCGGCGATCGATAGCTGGCGCGTTCTCTCGCTGGTGAATGCATTGGCGGGCGTGGTGCTGGGGGCGGCGTTTATATGGGGCATTGCGCTACTCTATGAAGCGGTGCGCGGCGTGGAAGGCATGGGACGTGGTGACGTAAAGCTGATGGCTCTGATTGGTGCATTTCTGGGCGTGAAGCTCACGCTGCTGGTGCTGCTGTTAGGGTCAGTGATCGGCAGCTTTTTCGGGATATTCCTGATTCTCTTTGTTTGGATGAAGCGGTTGGCGCGGCGGCGAAGGCACTCGTCTGAAGCGGCGTCGGTGTCGCGCAGCCGGGCCTGGAGTTCAGCGATATTGATCTACCGCAATTTTGAAATTCCTTTCGGCGTGTTCCTGGGAACGGCGGCGCTGATCTCGGCTTTCTGGGGGACAAGGCTTGTGCAGTGGTACGTGTTTGTCTCAGGGCTTGGCCCGACGCGCTAAATCTGCAAATCTGCGGGCCTTAGACGTGCTCAACCCTCGGTTACTTCAGACCTATGCGGCGTTTACCCTATCGTTTCTGCCGTGGGAAAGCAGGAGAATCAGATTGCAAGTGGCTGTAGAATAATGGTCAGAGCGATCTGATTGAATGGTGGTGTCTTTATGAAAAAACTTTTTCTGGTCATGGCGATGTGCCTGTTTGCCGCGGCGGCAGTTGCGCAACAATCCCTGGGCGATGTGGCCCGGGCCAACCGCGCGAAAAAACATTCCAGCTCAGGCGAAGTAAAGCTGGACGACGACACCATGCCACGCTCTGCGCCTTCCACCTCGTATGAATCGGACGCAGACAAAAAGGCGGACGACAAAAAAGCCGACGATAAGAAAGCTGACGGCAAAGACGCGGATGCCAAAGAGGGCGACGCTAAAGAAGCCGATGCAAAGACTGCTGCCAAGAAAGACACCGGCGATGCTCAGAAGCAGAAAAATGAGCAACTGACCAAGCAGATTGGGGAAGAGACAAAAGAGATTTCTACACTACAGCGCGAGCTGGACATCGCACAGCGTGAAGCGCGGCTCCGGGCTGCGGCCTTCTATGGCGACGCCGGAACCATGTTGCGTGACCAGGCCAAGTTTGCCGAAGATAGCCGCAAAGAGCAGGCTGAGATCGACGGCAAAAAACAGGCGCTGGACGCCGCACAGCAGAAGCTGGCTGACTTGCAGGAGCAATCGCGCAAGGCCGGGCTGCCTCAGCAGTAAATGCTCACTCATCGGTAACGGCGGGTAACTGGCCGGATACATGCACCTTCGTACATCCATTCCTGCGCTGTGCCCGTCTAGAATGGAGTGACTTTGATTACTCCAATCAAGATGACATTCATCAAAAAAATAAGTTTGTTTGTAATCCTTGCCCTGGCGGCTTTTTGCGTGGGTTGCGACTCTGATCCTAAGCCCGCAAGCAAAGACACACAGCCAGTCGCTCCGCAGCTTGAGACGGGCCGCTTTGCGCTACAGAAGATGCTGGCGCCGGCGCGCTTCTGGTCGCCAGACGCGCAGCCCATCCGCATGGAATCCACCAACCTCAAAGATACTAACGGCCACGATGGCAAAGCGGTTTTCTGGCGCGCTACATTTGCGTCACCGGGGCGGCAGAAGGCAGAGCCATTTACCTGGGCAGGCATGGCCACTGACGACGGAGCGCGCGGCGTGAATCATGGCGCGGAAGATATGTACAATCCTGCGAACCGCACGGCGCGGGCATTTGATCTGAACTTCCTCAAGATAGATACAGACAAGGCATTTGAAGTAGCCCAGGAGCACGGCGGCAAGCAGCTTACAGAGAAAGATCCCAAAGTGTCTGTGGGATACCTGCTGGATTTTGACGTACAATCCAGCGCGCTGCGCTGGCATGTCATCTACGGCGGCAGCGAATCCATGGGCAAGCTTACCGTGATTGTGGATGCCAGCTCAGGCCTGTTTGTGCGAAAAGAGTAGCTACTTTGCCTTTCGCTACTTTTTTCGTTATTTTTCTTTTCCAATGACCCATTCAATTTGCTGAAGCGCTTTTTTGGCGTTGCCGGCAAATTTTCCCTTGGGCTGGACCTCAAGATATTTCCGATAGTAGAGCCGCGCCGGCTCCAGCTGCTGCATGCCCTGCA